>JAPVXR010000012.1 GCA_027214385.1 Cryomorphaceae bacterium 1068
CAAATGAATGCCGTGATTCAATTGCCCGAACTCGCTTCAGGAATTTACACAGTGAATGTTGTGGTAAATGAAGAAAGAGTAGGTGCTAAGAAGCTAGTAGTAAGGTAATAGTTTAAACTACCTTCGATTGAAACCCGCCGAGATCTCTCGGCGGGTTTTTTTGTATAAAGACATAATAATCAATGTCATCAACGGAAACCAGTCAAGTCAGGGTGACTTTTGGAAGATAGCTATGGTTTTTTCAGAAGAAATAAGACCGCTCTGATTTTCATTACCATACTTGAAATGAACAATATGCGATTGATCGGAGAATACGGACATCAGGATTTCATTCTGCACATGAATTTCCTCTCGCATTTGGGTCTTATCACTTTCCAGATAGATCCAAGTCACATCGTATTCTCTCTCGCTACCAATGTATTTTAAGTCAACTCTATCTGCTGCCGAGATGCTGAAGTGTTGATCAACATAAACCGAAATAAGGCTATCGGATAAATCAGTAGAGCTCGAGTCAAATAGATCAATACTTAGATCGGAGAATTCCTCAAGCCCTTTTTCTAAGTCGTCAGTAAAGAGCTTTAAACTAACTTGATAGCTTTCAGAATCTGAGTTGTAATTAATATCGGTTAAACCTACATGAAAAGGATGTAGCATAAACCAAAGGAGTAAAGATGATATCATAGCCGACAAAGGTAGTTCTATCTCTATTACCTCTGTTTAGTATTCGTTTGACTTACAGTGAGGTTAAAAAATGTTCTTTTCCTTTCAACTATTGGAACGGTATAACTTCCCGGGTCGTGGTATAAATAGGAAAGGAAGTTTTAAATATTTGCTACTTCAATTTAGCTTATCATGTTCAGCACCTATTTCGAGCTCGGAGTCCGACATATTGCAGATATTAACGCTTACGATCACATGGTGTTTTTACTTGCATTAATAGCAGTTTATCAGTTGATAGATCTTAAGAAAATTGTGTTACTGGTAACGGCGTTTACCATAGGACATAGTATTACTTTGGTCTTAGCCACTTTGGATCTTATTAACGTAGAATCTAAGTATATCGAATTCTTAATTCCAATTACCATTCTGATCACGGCAATTACAAACCTGATTCAAGGAAGAAGTGCCGGCAAGGGAGCGATGGGGTGGAAATATTTCTTGGCGACATTTTTTGGTCTTATCCACGGGATGGGCTTCAGCAATTATCTTCAGGCAATTCTTTCCAAGCAGCAAGATCTATTCATTCCAATGCTCGGTTTCAATTTAGGCGTTGAGTTAGGTCAGTTGATAATAGTCTTGGTCATTCTGATTATCGGAACCTTGAGTTTTCAAGTTTTCAGGTTTAAACATAGAGACTGGATCTTGGTTATATCAGGTGCCTGTGCTGGTGCTGCACTAATACTAGCAAAGGATACTGTCTTTTGGTAAATTCGCACTTTTTTGTAAAGCCTATGAAATATATACTGACGACCATTATGGTCTCTGTTGCTTGCATTGTTTTTTCGCAAGGAAACTCCAATCCGAACAAGTTCAAGCAATTATACGATGAACTACCAACACCAAATGTCTATCGAACTGCTTCAGGTGCTCCGGGACATCAATATTGGCAACAACGAGCTGACTATGATATAGAAGTGAGACTAGATGAGGACAATCAAGTATTATACGGTGAAGAGACGATCACTTACTTAAACAATTCTCCTGATGCCTTAGATTATTTGTGGATTCAGCTTGACCAAAACAGAAGATCGCTGGACAGCGATAGCTATAAAGTGCGTCAAAGTAAATTGAAAGATCAATACTCCTTAAAAAGCTTTCAGAATCTCTCTCCTTGGTTTGATGGAGGCTTTAAGATCGAGTATGTACAGGATACCAAAGGAAATCCATTGCCGTATGCTATCAATCAGACGATGATGCGGATTGACCTCCCTGAGCCGCTCGTACCAAATGGCGGTATTAGCTTTAAAATCAAGTGGCATTACAATCTTAATGATCGACTGAAGATCGGTGGCCGTTCCGGATACGAATATTTTGAAGAAGAGAACAATTCGATTTATACAATTGCCCAGTTTTATCCTAGAATGGCTGTTTATTCGGATAATGAGGGTTGGCAAAACAAACAGTTTCTTGGTAGTGGAGAGTTTGCCGTTCCTTTCGGAAATTATGATGTAAAAATCACCGTTCCTGCTGACCATACCGTTGCATCTACAGGAGAAATTCAAAATGCCAAGGAAGTCTTGGAATCGAAACACCTTGATAGATTTGAGAAAGCCAAAACTGCCGATCAGCCTGTTGAGATTGTAACTCAAAACGAAGCAAAGGAAATAGAGAAAGGCCGTTCAAAAGAATTGAAAATATGGCATTTCAAAGCAGAGAATGTGCGCGATTTTGGATGGGCTTCTTCCAGGAAGTTTATATGGGATGCGCAGGGAGTTCAGCTAAATGATCGAACCGTGATGGCAATGAGCTATTATCCGAATGAAGCCAATCCCGTTTGGGGTCTTTATTCAACTAAGGCCGTAAAGCACACTGTTGAGACTTATAGCAAGTACACATTCGATTACCCTTATCCGGTGGCAATTTCAGTTAATGCGGCTAGCATCGGAATGGAATATCCAATGATTTGCTTTAATTACGGAAGGTGTGAGCCTGACGGCACATATACCGAAAGAACCAAATATGGTGTGATCTCAGTTATTATTCATGAAGTCGGTCACAACTGGTTTCCAATGATTATAAATTCTGATGAGCGCCAATGGACTTGGATGGATGAAGGTTTGAATACTTACTTACAGTATCTCACCGAGCAAGAGTTTCAAAGGAATTATCCAAGTAGGAGGGGTGAACCCAGAAAAATTGTTGACTATATGAAAGGCGATAAGACTACTATCAGTCCTATCATGACCAATAGTGAGTCGGTGCACCAATTGGGGAACAATGCCTACGGTAAGCCTGCCACAGCGCTAAATATACTGCGTGAAACGGTAGTAGGGCGCGAGCAGTTTGATTTTGCATTTAAGACTTATGCAAACAGATGGAAATTTAAGCATCCATCTCCGGCTGACTTCTTCCGTACAATTGAAGATGCCACTGCGGTGGATCTCGACTGGTTCTGGCGAGGATGGTTTTTCACCACCGACAACGTAGACATCGGAATCGATTATGTGAAGTACGCTACAATGAAAAGCTTCGAGCCGGGTGGAGAGAAACTAGGAGATCAGGCATTGAAAGATAGTGAGCCCGAAAGCATATCAAGTATGCGTAATCTTGATCAGATCAAAGAAACGTATGCTGATAGAGACTCCACGCTGAAAGATTTTTACTACGACTACGATGAAAATGCCTTAACGGAAGCAGATCGCGTGGCATTCGATAAAATGACGGAAAATCTTTCTGAAGAAGAAAAAGCCCTCTTTAAGGATGATCGTCATTATTATGAAATATCATTTACAAATCATGGAGGACTTGTGATGCCCTTGATTGTTGAGTTTACTTTCGCAAGCGGAGAAAAGAAAATTGAGCACATCCCTGCTGAGATCTGGAGGAAGGGTGACCAAACGGTGACCAAGGTATTTGTCATGGATGAGAAAGCCACCAATGTGGTTCTTGATCCTTATTTGCAGACTGCCGACGTAGATTTGAATAATAATTCTTGGCCGGCGGTAGAAGTACCAACGAGGTTTGAACTCTACAAAGAGAAGGAGAGGGCGTCGAGGCCTAATCCGATGCAGAGTGCAAATTGATTTCCGTGGATTGAAGCCGGGCGTTTCCTGAATTTTGACATGAAAAAAGAGACTGCTTCATCAGAAGCAGTCTCTTTTTTATTTTCTTGATACTTAATACTTAATACTAACTACTAGTAATAGTGCTTCCTTCTCACCTTCGCCACATACTTGGCCAAGCGAATCACCTGTTTTGTATATCCGTATTCATTGTCATACCAAACATAAAGAACCACGTTCTTTTTGTCGGGATGCACTAGAGTAGCTCTGCTGTCATATACCGAGCAGCAAGTATCTCCTACGATATCACTGGATACCAATTCAGGTTCAATACTGTAATGGATTTGGTTTACCAGGTCTCCTTTTAAGGCGGCCTTTTTGACCAAAGCGTTTACTTCCTCTACGGAGGTTTCCTTGTGAAGAGAAAGGTTCATTATGGCCAAAGAACCGTTTGGAACCGGAACTCGAACGGCATTTGCGGTAAGCTTATCTTTCAACTCGGGAATGACCTTCGTTACGGCAGCACCTGCTCCTGTTTCCGTAATCACCATATTCAGAGCTGCAGATCGGCCTCTTCTTTCTTTCTTGTGGAAGTTGTCAAGAAGGTTTTGATCGTTTGTGTAAGCATGAACCGTTTCGATGTGACCTTTGTCAATTCCGTACTCTTTCTGGATCACGCTTAGCACCGTACTAATTGCATTTGTCGTACAAGATGCAGCAGAATAGATGTTCTCGTGATCCAAATCCAGTGTTTGGTGATTGATACCGTAAACAATATTCGGAATCCCTTTACCAGGTGCGGTTAAGATAACCTTGGCAATTCCTTTACTCTTTAAGTGCAAGGACAGAGCATCACGATCACGGAAAGCTCCTGTATTGTCCAAGACAATAGCGTCAGAAATACCGTAATCCTCATAGTTTACTTGATCAGGCCCGGGAGCTTGAATCATCTTAACGATTTGACCGTTAATGATAATAGCTTGTCTTTTAAGGTCGGGAACAACCGTGCCTGAGAATGGGCCATGAACGGAATCCAATCGAAGCAAATCGGCTCTTTTGATAATTTCTTCGTCCGTTACCTTTCGGGTAACGATTGCCTTCAAGCGCAATTGCTGGCCTTTACCGAATTGTTGGATCAACTCTCGGGCTGCCAAGCGGCCAATACGGCCAAAACCGTACAATACGACATCTCGAGGACCTCTCCCAGACTCGTCGAAAGAAGTGAACCCTTCAAGCTTAGAGCTGAGAAACGATTCGATCGAGTCGTAGTCGTTCTTTACTTCCATCCATTCGGCTGTGAGTAATCCCACGTCGATTTTTGATGGAGCCAAGTCCATTTTTACAAGGGCCTCGGCTACTGCAGTAGTCTCGTGAACGGAAATTGGTTTTCCTACCACGTCTGCGGCATATTTATGAAGTAGCAATACTTCACTCACGCTGGTGTCTACCAGGTGGTTTCTAAAAAGAACAAGCTCCACGGAATTATCGTAGAGCAAGTTACCAACGGCATTGATCAATTTGACCGTAGCCTTTTTTTTACTGATCCAGGAATCGAGCTCCTCATTATAGGTAGCTCTCCCTGCACTCAATAGGTCAGTGGACATTTTGTTTGTAGGTGGTTATGTTGATGGTGTAATTGAATTCAATTATCCCAAGTAAGCCTTCAAGTGCTTACTTCTAGAAGAGTGACGTAGTCTTCTGATCGCTTTTTCCTTGATTTGTCTCACACGTTCTCGTGTCAAGCCAAATCGGTCACCAATCTCCTCTAAAGTCAATCCATGCTTCATTCCGATTCCATAGAACAGGCGAATCACTTCTCTTTCTTTTTCAGTCAGAGTAGAAAGTGATCGCTCTATTTCTTGAACCAATGATTCATTCAGTAGACCAAAATCAGCAGTAGGAGAGTCGCTGTTTACCATTACGTCGAGCAACGAAGAGCTGTCATCCTCTGTAAACGGTGCATCAACAGACACGTGTCTACCACTCACTTTAAGCGAGTCGGCAACTTTCTCTGCAGGAATGTCAAGGGCCGTAGCGATTTCTTCGACCGTTGGAGGTCTGTCGTATTCTTGCTCCAGCTTGGCGAACATCTTGTTGATTTTGTTCAAACTTCCCACTTGATTCAGTGGCAGACGAACAATACGAGATTGTTCAGCTAGTGCTTGCAGAATCGACTGTCGAATCCACCATACGGCGTATGAAATGAATTTAAATCCTCTAGTTTCGTCAAATCGCTGGGCTGCTTTGATCAGTCCAAGATTTCCTTCGTTGATCAAATCAGGAAGTGAAAGCCCTTGGTTCTGATATTGCTTAGATACTGACACCACAAAACGTAAGTTTGCGCGTGTGAGCTTCTCTAATGCAAGCTGATCACCTTTTTTGATTCTCTGCGCGAGCTCTACTTCTTCCTCAGCTGTAATGAGGTCTTCACGTCCAATTTCCTGAAGGTACTTATCCAGTGATTGACTCTCGCGATTCGTTATGCTTTTGGTGATTTTAAGCTGTCTCATGTATCTTTTGCGTTAAAGTTGTTAAAATCGGACGTGGAAAATAAGCCGCAAAGATAGACCAATGCTTCCTAATTCCAAATCTCTTGTAATTCGTGTCGTTTTTCAAAAAGTATAAAAGCGACCCTTGCTCGTTTGCAGGGGTCGCTTTATTAAATTCAAAATAATTTCGAGATATCGATGGAATTGAGATGAATCGATGTTTACGGTTTCTGATGAGTATCTCGCAGGTTTTATCTTGAATCTTAAATTTATAGTTAAATACCAAAGCCATAATAGTCAGGCATCCCGTTTTGATGAAACCCTTCCACCAAAACCCCGCCACTTTTTGAGTGAAGGATGCGTTTTACGTCTTCAGGACTGTCAACGGGCTGTTTGTCAATATGTGTGATGACAAATCCTTTTTCAACACCCGCTTTCCTGAATTTTCCTTCCTCAATATCCGTTATTCTGACACCATTTACAACTTTGAGTGATGATTTTTCTTCTGAACTAAGTTCCTCAAATTTGGCTCCAAAGATCATATTGAGTTCTTCCTCAGTACGTTTCTTGAGTTCAGTTTTTCCGTAGCGATCGCGCAATAAAACTTCTAAAGAACGCTTCTGATTTTCGCGAAGTATGCTCACTGATATTCTATCTCCAGGTCGGTATTTTCCAACTTGTTCTTGAAGCTCTGTCACACTCTTAACCGGAAAGTCCTCTACTGAGACAATGATGTCTCCTTCCGAAATACCCGCTTGCTCAGCGGCTCCACCTTCTAGAAGACCTCTCACATAAGCACCTTCGCTTACCTCAAGCCCTTGATTCATCATTAGTTCAGGATCAATGTTGCTAATGCTTACTCCAATGTATGCACGCTGCACCTTACCAAACTCCAGGAGATCTGCTGTTACCTTTTTAACGATGCTCACAGGAACAGCGAAGCTATACCCACTGTAAGATCCAGTTCTTGAAGCGATAGCTGTGTTAATTCCAATCAACTCTCCACGACCATTAACCAGAGCTCCTCCACTATTACCGGGGTTTACAGCGGCATCAGTTTGAATAAAAGATTCGAGTGGGAAAGTCTCTGAGTTGGGGTCATAATCCAATATGTTGATGTTCCTTGCTTTAGCACTTACGATTCCTGCAGTTACCGTTGAGGTTAAATTGAAAGGATTTCCAACTGCCAGCACCCATTCGCCGATTTGCAATGCATCGCTATCTCCAAGAGTGATTGAGGGCATTCCGTCAGCTTTGATTTTGAGAAGGGCTATATCCGTCCCCGGATCTCGGCCCACTAAGGTAGCCTCAAAGGTGCGGTTGTCATTTGTGGTAATTTCAATTGTTTCGGCATTTTCAATCACGTGATTATTTGTAACGATAAATCCGTCATCACTTATAATCACGCCCGACCCTGAAGATCTTTGTTGTTTTGAAGAATATGGATCGCCACCAAAATAGCGGCTCCATGGATTATAGTATTGTTGAGCTACAGAGACAGTTTTCACGTGAACTACAGCGTCTAATGATCTGTTAGACGCTTCCACAAAGTCGATGCTTTCTAAAGGCATGGAAGGGGAAGATGTGTAGTTGGTGAGTTTGAACTCTGTCTTTGGTTCAACTTGGTTGGGCAGATTACCACCCTCAAAAAAAGTAACGTAGGTTCCGAGTGCCACGAAACCTCCGAACAATGCTACTACTGCTGTTTTGATCAATTGTTTCATGAGTTTTTTTGAGTGATTTGACAATATAAACAGTCAAAAGGCCTGATTTCTTTTGTCTGTTTTGTTAATTCGTGTTAAGCTACATCCTTGAACGCATGCACTCTACGGGCAATTTGTATGCCAAAGGATTGAAACTGACAATTTGTGAATTTTGTGTGGGTCAATCTGCCATGATTTCCTTTTCTCCGAGCAAGCGTGATTGCAATTAACTGCTACTTTTGTCAGTCCAGATATGACCATTCCTTTTGTAAAGTACAGTGGAACAGGAAACGACTTTATCGTAGTAGATGATCGATGCCGCAATTTTCCTGAACATGATACCAAGCTCATACAAGCTATGTGCGATCGCCATTTTGGTATAGGTTCGGATGGGTTGATGCTATTGCGGGAGCATGATGAATTCGACTTCGAAATGATCTTTTTTAATCCCGATGCAACTCAAAGCTTATGTGGAAATGGCAGTAGATGCTCAGTTCACTTTGCAAAGGAACTGGGACTGGCATCCGAATCGGGAACTTTTATTACAACTGACGGGGTACACGAATACTCTATTCCCCGGAATGACGAAGTAGAGATTAGTATGCATGGCGTAGGATCGGTTCAAATTGTGAAAGGGATGGATTTCTTGAATACGGGTTCTCCGCATCTTCTCATCAGCAAAGAGAACCTTGATTCAATCGATTTAATGAAAGAAGGCAGACAGTGGAGATACGACGATAGCTTCGCTGACACAGGAGGAACGAATGTGAATTTCATTCAGGAAATTGATGCTGATACAGTTCGTGTTCGCACCTATGAAAGAGGTGTAGAATCGGAAACCCTGAGCTGCGGAACAGGCGTAACAGCCGTGGCATTGGCAAAAAAGAAGAATCAAAACGGAAAACATCAGGTTATAGTGAATACTGAGGGGGGAGTTCTACGCGTTACGTTTGTTCGAAATGAAAATGGATTTTCAGACATCATGCTGAGCGGCCCTGTACTTAAAATCTTTGAAGGAGTTTACCATGTTGGAAAATGAGCGAATAAGGCTGCGTGCCCTCGAAATTACCGATGTGGATAAGCTCTTCATTTGGGAAAACAACCGTGCAAACTGGAGAGTTTCTCAGACTGTCACACCTTATTCACGGCATATTCTGATTGATTACGTGAATTCAATATCAGACGTTTTCACCGATAAGCAACTCAGGCTGATCATTGAACAGAAAGACTCTGATCTACCTATTGGGACAGTAGATGTTTTCGATTGTGATTTTAAAAACAAACGTGCCGGTATCGGAATCTTGGTAGCTGAACCAGAGAAAAGGGGAAAGGGTTTCGCTTCGGAAGTGATGGAAATCATCTTGCCATATTGTTTTCAAACCCTCTCGATGCATCAGGTTTACTGCAGTATTCTGACCGACAATACTGAAAGCATAAAACTTTTCAAGAAATATGGGTTTGAAGAAGTGGGAGTAAAGAAGGATTGGACTTTTTACCAGGGGAAATTCTACGATGAAATATTGATGCAGAAATTCAGAAGCAATGGCTAAGAAGATCATATTTGCCTTAGCTCTCCTATGCTTATTGGCAGGTGCTATTATTGGCTATTATTCTTATAGAATGCTCTACGGCCCTGCGTTGGATTTAGAAAACCAGAGTACCGTCTTTTATATCAAGAGTGGTTCGAATGAGCAAGATGTCTTGAAATCTCTAACAGAGGTTGCAGGCCTCCGCCATCCTGATTTTGCCAAGACTTTGATGCAAAAGAAGAATTACCAAGGAAATCTGGTGGTTTCGGGCAAATACACTCTAATTGCCGACATGGGGCTCAATGAATTGATCGATCATCTCAGGGCCGGAAATGGAGAGGAAGAAGTTCTGGTAACTTTCAATGCAGCCAGGACTCTTTCAGAACTGGCAGGTCGCGTGGCTGTAAATATCGAAGCTGATTCGGCTGATGTAGCCCAAAAATTGTCAGACCCTGAGGTGGCGCGGAAGTACGGCTTCAATTCTGCGACTTTTATCAGCATGTTTTTTCCTGATACTTATCAAATGGAGTGGGATACCGATGCCGACGAATTTGTTGAGCGAATGGCAGAAGAATACAAGCGGTTTTGGACGGCAGAACGAGTTCAAAAAGCCAGAAGCTATGGCCTTTCACAGAGTGAAGTCAGCACGCTGGCAAGCATAGTTCAAGCAGAACAGCAAGTGCATCCCGATGAAAGAAAAGTGATAGCAGGATTGTATTTGAATCGATTGAAAAAGGGGATGCGTCTCCAGAGTGATCCAACCGTGGTTTATGCCGTTGGCGATTTTTCAATTAATCGAGTTTTGACAAAGCATCTTTCTACCCCAAGTCCTTACAATACCTATATGAATGCAGGACTGCCTCCCGGACCTATAAATCTACCATCGAAACAATCCATCGACGCGGTACTGAACGCAGATCAGAACAAATACATCTTCATGTGTGCAAAGGCGGACTTCTCAGGTTACCACGCTTTTGCTACCAATCTGAACGAGCATAACAGAAATGCCAGGGCTTTCCAAAGGGCTCTGAACGAAAGGAAGATTTACAAATGAGTCTTAGCGATTCCGTCAAGATTTCCGAGGGAAAGTCATACGCTTATTTGGTCCACAGTTCATTCTTGACGGTGGTCTTCTTTATTTTCGGTTTTCTATTTCCTTGGTGTTTTTTACTCATTTTTCCCTCCCTTTCTCTCCTTTTGATTACTACAGGTGTAGAGGTAGATTCAAGAAATAATCGGGTAAGGAATTACTCCGGTTGGTTGGGTAATAGGTTCGGGGTATGGCTTCCACTTTCTCACTTTCAAAAGGTCAGACTGGAAGAATTTGTGGTCAGTAAAAAGTCAGAAGGCGCAGTGAGATTTAATCCGACGAGTTCAAGAACCTATGACATACTCTTGTTAGATAAATATGGGAAGATTTACGAGCTGAATGACTTCTTTGAATACGATCTGGCCCTTGAATGTATGCGCGAAATTGAGAAAACGGGTATAGAAGCTGAAAATGCATATGCTTTGTACACACAAAGTCTTTATCAGCGTAAAAGGAGAAGATAAGTAGTCAACATTTTTAAAGATTTCATGTTCTTACAGTCGAATTTAAGCTAAATGAGGATCTTCCTAACCTTCACAGCCCTTTTAGCTGTGTTTTCTGTTTTCGGTCAGTCAGGAGTTATTAAAGGCCGAGTTATCGATGATCTCACCAATGAGCCCGTACCTTTTTCCAATGTGGCCCTCCAAGAAACCACCTATGGTGCAGTGTCAGATATCGATGGCAATTATGAAATCACAGGGATAGAACCTGGTCTTTACAACGTCCAAGCGAGTTTTGTGGGATTCAAGACCAAAACAATATTTGAAGTAGAAGTTTTTGCTTCCAAACCTACGGTGTTGGACATACCGCTTGAGGCAGGTGCAACCAATCTGGAAGCAGTAGAGATAACAACCGAAGTTTTTGAGAGAAACGCTGAAAGCCCCGTTTCTCTGCAACAAATCGGAACCAATGAGATTCAACGTAATCCGGGAGGGAACAGAGATATTTCGCGTGCGCTCCAGATTTTGCCGGGTGTAGCTTCGTCACTTTCGTTCAGGAATGACATCATCATCAGGGGAGGAGCCCCCAATGAGAACCGATTTTTTCTGGATGGTATCGAGGTGCCCGTAATTAACCATTTCGCAACTC
This sequence comes from Cryomorphaceae bacterium 1068, assembly GCA_027214385.1. Taxonomy (NCBI): domain Bacteria; kingdom Pseudomonadati; phylum Bacteroidota; class Flavobacteriia; order Flavobacteriales; family Cryomorphaceae; species Cryomorphaceae bacterium 1068. The sequence goes on from JAPVXR010000012.1 coordinate 11,623, forward strand.
AAGGTTCATCAGGAGGTCCTGTTGGTATTTTGAACGTGAACTTCATCCAAAACGTTGACTTCTATTCAGGGGCTTTTCCTGCGAATCGAGGAAATGCCATGAGCGCAGTTTTAGAATTCACTCAAAAAGATGGGAATACTGAAGGCTTGAAAGGTAATTTCACCTTGAGTGCCACCGATGTGGGGCTTACACTTGATGGCCCATTGGGAGATAAGACGACATTCATCGCCTCAGCGAGGCGCTCGTATCTGCAATTTCTTTTTGGAGTGATCGGATTACCATTTTTACCGACTTACAATGATGCCCAGATCAAGGTGAAACATCGTATTAATGAAAAGAATGAAATTACCTTCATCGGTCTTGGAGCTTTAGATCAATTTGAGCTCAATGAAAGTGCTGCTCAGGACGCTGAAACAGAAGAAGAGAAGCAGGAGATCAATTATATTCTCAATAATCTTCCCGTAAATAATCAGTGGAATTACACTGTAGGAGCGAACTACAAGCACTTTTCTAATAAAGGTTTTCAAAACGTGGTTTTGAGTCGGAGTCACCTTAATAACCGCGCTGAGAAGTACGAGCAGAATGTTGAATCGCCCGAAAATCTTATTCTGAATTACGAATCAGAAGAAATTGAAAATAAGTTCAGGATTGAGCATACGCAAAGAACAAATGGGTGGCGATTAAATGCGGGATTCAACCTTGAGGACGTGACCTATTCCAATAGCACGTTTAATCAAATAAGTGTAGATACAACGGTACAAATAGTCGATTTTAACTCTGAGATCAACTTTCAGAGATTTGGGTTTTTTGGATCGATTAACCGAAGCTTTCTAGAGGACCGTCTGCTACTGTCCTTTGGTTTGAGAACAGATTGGAGCAATTGGTCAGAGAGTATGTTAAATCCTATCGATCAACTGTCCCCTCGACTATCTGCTTCATATTCCATCACCCCTGAGCTTTCAGTTCAGGCAAATGTGGGGCGTTACTACCAACTTCCTCCATACACCGTTATGGGCTTTCGCGACAATGATGGTGATTTGGTCAATAAAGAAAACGGTGTCTCTTACATTCAGAGTGATCACTTGGTGGCAGGTTTGCAGTATGTTTTTCCGAGCAACACGAAAGTATCCGTCGAAGGATTCTACAAGATTTATGACAATTATCCTTTCACCCTTCGCGACAGCATTAATTTGGCAAATCTGGGCGCCGACTTTGGCGTGATCGGAAATGAGCCCGTTGTTTCTATTGGTGAAGGTCGTTCTTATGGAGTGGAATTCTTGATTCAGCGAAAGCTTTACAATGGTCTTTTTGGAATAGCTGCTTTGACTTTAGTGCGAAGTGAATTCACTGATAAGAATGGAGCTTTTGTCCCTTCTGCTTGGGATAACCGGTTTATTCTAAGTCTTACGGCTGGTAAGAAATTCGGAAAGAACTGGGAAGTTGGAACACGCGTGCAAGTTCTTGGCGGTCCACCTTTTACTCCAGTTGACGAAGAGACTTCTTCGTTGATTCCTGTTTGGGATGTGAATAACAGAGGGATTCCCGATTACGATCGTTTGAACGAAGAGCGCGCCCCTGTGAGCTACCAGGTTGATGTTAGAATTGACAAGAAGTATTTCTTTGACAAATGGTCCTTGAATCTCTACATCGACATCGAAAACATTACGAACGCTGTGGTGGAGCTGGAGCCTTTTATTGACGTGGTACGCGATGGAAATGATCGACCCGTGGTCGATCCCAACGATTCCTCCAGATACCTTTTGACCACGATACCGAATACCAGCGGAACTCTTTTACCTAGTATTGGAGTTGTGGTTGAATTTTAACTAAAGTACTCCTGGCTTGGTGTGGTAATTCTTTCCACCGGTATCAACCAAATCTTGGTAAAATTCAGCCATTTCCTCAATGGTGTCATCGGTGTTTAGTTTTTCCGCAATTCTGCGCTTAGCCAAGACCCCGATTTTCTTCGTCCAGTCTTTTTTGTCATATGCTGCCCACATTGCTTCAGCAAGGGCTTTAGGATTTTTGGAAGGAACCATAAATCCACTATGAGCGTGTTCAATCAAATACTTGTTCCCGGGAATGTCAGTAATTAAAGGAGTTGTTCCAAGTGACATGGCTTCAATAGCCGATTTGGTAATGGATTCGCCATAAATGGAGGCGAGCAGAAATACATCGCTAGCTTTATCTATTTCCAATGCATTGGGCTGAAAACCCGTAAAAATGACACGGTCGCCGTAACCACTCTCATCGGCTATTTTTCGGTATTCCTCCGTTTCAAGACCATTCCCGACCATGAGTAGGTAAAAGTCCATCCCCTTTGGCAAGTGATGCAATGCCTGCATAATATAAATTACCCCTTTCATCGGGCGTGTATTCGCGACACACGTAAAGACAAAGCTTCCCGGCTTTACACCGTATACAGACAGATCAGCGGGTTTGACATCCTCATACCATTCCAGTCGATGGCCCTTGTTGATTGTCACCACTTTTTTCTTGGCGATTGATAACACCTGTTTTCTAAACTCTTCTTCTACACCGATAGAATTGCAGATGATTTTATCGACTCTCGGATGGTAGTACTTAGTATACAGAGAGGGGTCAAACCACTGTAGATTTCCTTGGTATCCGCGGTACAAAACCACTTTTACATCAAGGCCCTTTGCTGCCCTAATACCATTGGTAGATGCTTTGCTATTGTAGAGTTGAAGAATATCAATTTTTTCGTCAATGAGGTGTTTTCGGATTCTTTCGATGGACTTTGTGTCGAATTTCTTTTCGGGATGAAAATCGATCACATTAACTCCTGCTTCTAAGAAGTTCTTGACATAGGGCGAATCCCCGTAAGTCATCACATCTATCTTCCAACCTTTCTTGGCTAGTCCTATGAAAATTTCGGCTTCAGGCCTTACGGTAACGGTACTACGGTAATTACTGATGACTAAAATCTTTGGAGGCATCTCGCGAAATTAAGGTTTCTCAATTTGGTACAAAACCAAAGTGTTTTGAGTCCACTTGTCTTTGAACTCAAAATAGATTTTACTGTCGCTATTCAGTGCGTAGTTCTTTTCACCGAGCAGCCAACTATCCACAATGGGTTCTCCCAAATAAATCAATCGGCTGTTTGTATTCAAAGAGTAGTAGTACGGAATCTGATAGGCGAGTAAGGGTGGTGTAGTGAGACTATCTTTCAAGAAGCTTTGACCGGCCAATGATAATTCGGGTTGAAAGGAATAACTATAACCCGTCCAAAAGACTTCTTGGTGTTCTGTGATTTCTAAAATTTCTTCCACTTGATTGGCATAGTAAGTTGATTTACTATCTACCGCTTGGATAGGCAGTATACAGACATTGTAAGAGATTCTCAAGAAGGCCAATAGCAAGGCAAGATGCAGAAATCCATTTTGCCTGGAGCGAAACTGAAAAACTCCAATTGCCAAAAACAAGAGTCCACAAACCAAGAAAGCAGCAGTGGATATATGTTCTGGCGGCAAAGCTTCTGTAAATGGCAATGCGACAAACGAAGCTCCGATGAAAACGGCCAAAACTGCTGCAATTCGCGAAAGCTTGAAATCAAACTTTTCGGCTTCGACGAGCTTGGTAATAATCTGAGCAATCAAAATGGCTAGAAATGGAAAGAAGGCGTAGAGATATCGATTACGGAGTTCGGGCGAAATCCAGTAAATCCAGATGTTGGCAAGAATAAAAATCAGAGAAAAGACTGCCAAAGGCGACTGTTTCCACTTGGCTCTCTTAGCCCAAAAAAAGAAGATGCTCCACGGCAAGGTGATTTGAATGAGTTGCAAAGGGAAGGAGTAGAGCGCCTTGAAAATGCTTCCGAAACCCGCATTGTTGGCAGATTTGGAAGAACTTTCAGACCAAAGGTTGAGCATGAATGCCGATGCATCTTCGTATTCCGAGTAGGCCAAAAAGTAGCCACCGACGATTCCCATAAATAAGAAGATGCCCATTAAATGTTTCCACGAAAACAACCCTTTCCAATCTCGGTTCCAAGAAAAATAAGCAACGATGGTGAGCCCTTGAAAAGCTACTGATGGAAGGCCTTTGGTTAGCGTGCCGGTGGCTGCGAAAAAATAGGACACCAAGAATAGTAGCAAGAGTTGCTTTCGCTGGTGAAAATGAAAAACAGCCATGACCTGAAGGAAAACAAGTAAAGCGTAGAACAAATCTATTTCCCCAGCATTGACAGCACCGTAAAAAATCAAGTCTCCAAAAGTCAGAAAAATGACTGCAGCGTACAGAGCGGATTTCCATTCCCCGTATTTCCTGACCAGCCAAAAAAGGACTGCTGCAATTATCCAAAGAGAGAGCACTCCGGGAAATCGCACCGCCGAAGGCGAGAAGGATTTATGAAGCTGAAATGAAGTTGCCAAAACCCAATTGTAAACAGGAGGTTTGTTGTAGTAAGGCTCTCCATGGATAGCAGGCACCAGCGCGTTGTTGCCCATTAAAGCTTCAATGCCGACAACTGCCCTTCTGGGCTCTTCGGCCCTAAGCCCCATGATGTCATTAAAAAAGAAGTACCCTGCCACCAGAAGTGCGAACAGCAGAATCACCTCAACTTTTGCGGCCTTGTTCATCACGTCAAAAGTTCAAAAATTTTCTGATTGATCCTGAATTTAATTCAGAACGAATGAAGTTTCTAGCTAAGCTCTCAATAATTGAAGTGTGCCATTTTGTGATTTTTACCATCGTCGGGCTTTCTTTGTGCAACTTGAATGCAAGCAATTCGTCATTTAGAAAACCAAGAATGTGATATGAATCCGGAGTGCATCATTCCTACAAATGATGTACCTTTTGGCCTTAAAATTTTGAATCCGATTATGTTGAAGAAGAATTTCTTCCTATTTCTTTTGTTAGCGCTAGCAATAGTTTCTTGTAAGGAAGATGATGAGCCGCCGATGGATCCTACTCCTACTCCTAGTCCTCCTCCTAGTGAATCACCTGTAAATATTATTTTAGACTCACTGCCATATAATACTCTTGCTGAGTACAATTTCTTCATAGGTGATGACATCTCGGATTTGGTTCCGAATGAGGGGCTTTTGCTTTACGAACCAATTACTCAACTTTTTACAGACTATGCCAAGAAAACGCGTTATGTCTGGATGCCCGAAGGAGAATCCGCTAATTACGTTTCGGACTTCGAATCTTTTGATTTTCCCGATGGAGCGATATTGATCAAGAACTTCTTCTACGAGAACGTTTTACCAAACAATGAACGAAAAGTCATGGAAACAAGGCTTTTGTTTAAGCGCGACGGTGTTTGGGAGTTCGCCGATTACGTTTGGAATGATGAACAAACCGAGGCGTTATTTGACTTAGATGGCCAAATCAAACCTATAGAGGTAGTACTTGACAATGGAGAAAATGTGTCGATCAACTACCGTGTGCCTAGTGAATCAGAGTGCATCACCTGTCATAAGATCAATGAATCTGCTTCGCCAAATGGGCCAAAGCCACAGAATTTAAATGCGGATCTTGAATACCAAGAAGGTGTGATGAATCAATTGATGAAATGGGCAGAAATGGGATATTTAGAGCCTACTTATCCCTCAGAGATAGAAACAATGGTAGATTGGGAAGATGAGACTCAGCTATTACAAGACCGTGTAAGAGCTTACCTCGATGCCAATTGTGGACATTGCCACAAGGACGATGCTCACTGCTCTTACCGAAATATTCGCCTTGCATTTGAAGATAATGATCGCGAGAACAATCTCGGAGTTTGCGTACCATTTGATGAATTCGTACCCGGACAGCCTATGATGGAATATATCATAGAAGCAGGGCGTGCAGATAGGAGTATGCTCATTTACCGAATGATTGCCGAAGAGGAAAATGTTCAGATGCCTCTTATCGGGAAGAGTCTGGTCCATGAAGAAGGATTGGACCTTTTAACGACTTACATCAATTCACTTGAAGAAACCTGTAATTAATCAATAATAGAAACCATGAAGAAAATTTACCTTTCACTTTTAACCATTGTATTTGCGGGCGCTCTGAATGCCCAAAACTCATGTGCGGAAGCACTCGAAATCCAAGCTGGAATCCACACCGTGGATACGGTTGATGGTACGGAAATTCCTAACCCAATTTGTGCTCAAAATGGAAATGGTGCAGATAATGGTGAATGGTATAAATACCAACCCACCGATACTTTTAATTTAGAGATTACCACTGACCTTGTGCAGAACTCAGGTGGGGATACTCGATTTCATGTTTACACGGGCGATTGTAATGATTTAGTTTGTGTAGCTGGTGATGATGACGGTGGTGATGTTGGCAACGGATACTTGTCTACTGATGAATTGGTAGTGTACCCTGAAAATGTCTACTACATCGCTTTTGATGATAGATGGAATCCCAATGGATTTGATTTTGAGCTGATAGAGGTAGTTATCGTTCCTCCTGCACCTGCAGTTTTCTCATTCACTCCTGAACCACTAAACTTAGATGGAACCCTAAGAGGAGCGGTAGACATGGACGGCGATTTTCTTGATGATGTAGTTTCAATAGAGACGAATGCAGTCAACATTGCGCTTCAATCTGACTTTGGATTACTAATGGCCTCTCTACCTTCAGTTCCTGCTTTGTATTCTCCAAGCTGGAGCATGGCTGCAGGTGATGTTGATGGAAATGGTTGGAACGACTTAGTTTACGGAGCAGGTTCCGGTGCAAGTATTATGTTTCGTGCGGATGACGGTGCTTCTTTTGATGAGCAAGTCACAAGCGATTTTTACCTGTTTTCTCAAAGGTCCAACATGGTCGATATAAACAATGATGGAAATCTCGATGTCTTTGTTTGCCACGATGTAGAACCAAATACTTATTTCCTTAATCAAGGAGATGGCACAATGGATTTTATCCAAGGTGGTCTTGGAGATGACGACCTAGGTGGAAACTATGGTTCGATTTGGACCGACTACGACAATGATGGAGACATCGACATGTTCATTGCCAAATGCCGTGGTGGTGAAAACGTGATTAAAATTAATGAGATGCACCGCAACAATGGTGACGGAACCTACACTGAAGTAGGAGAAGAAATCGGTCTTGCCGACCCTGTTCAAACTTGGTCATCAGCTTGGGGGGATTACGACAATGACGGTGATATGGATGTATTCGTTGGAGCGAGCTCTTTTTCTGATGGTTCGCATAAAATGATGGTTAACAACGGAGATGGAACTTTTTCTGATATGACGGCAGGAACAGGTTTGGAAGCTTTGGCTGGAACGAGCATCGAATGGGTTACTCATGACTTTGACAATGACGGTTACCTTGATATTATGGGAGGTGGCGGAAACATCCTGCAGAACAATGGTGATATGACCTTCACTGAGACTGAGATTGAATTTTTCAACGGTCCCGTGGGTGATCTTAATAACGATGGGTTCCTTGATGTAATTTCAAACGGACAGATTCAATTCAATGATGGTAACGATAATAATTACTTAGTAGTTAACACCATAGGTACGGAGAGTAATCTCAATGGAATCGGAGCTCGAATCACTGTTTATACGGAGTCATTTAGCCAAATTCGCGAAATCAGAAGTGGAGATGGATTCCGATACATGAGCTCGCTGAACGCATATTTTGGTTTGGGACAGGATTCTGAAATTGACAGTGTTGTGGTTAGCTGGCCTTCAGGAATTGTTGATGTGATTGAAGGGCCTGCCATAAACACTTCTCTTACAGTCACAGAAGGTGCGAATCCACTTTCTATCGAAAGCGAAATCCAGTCAACTCTTAAGGTGTATCCTAATCCTGCAATCAATGAACTATTTATAGAAGCATCTGAAAACCTAATCGGTAGCAGAGTAGACATCTTTGATGTACAAGGAAAGAGAGTTCAATCTGGAATTTTAAACGCGAATAGAATCGACGTTTCAAGCTTGGAAACGGGAAATTACATTCTTCAAATTGTATTTGGAGAGGTAGCTGTTGAATCTAAGTTCTACAAGAAATAATCAAATCACTTTTAAAATTAACCCTCGGTCGTTTGGATCGAGGGTTTTTTATTTTACACAGGTTTCTTTTCACATTAAAGAATCGCATGTATTCAAGTGGCTAAATCAATCCTTAACTTCGCGCTGTGCCAGCCAAGGAAACAATCGTGCTAGTAGGTCCTGCCTATCCACTAAGAGGCGGAATAGCCCACTTTAATGAGTCTTTTGCAAAATCATTAATTGCGGAAGGATATGACGTTAAAATCGTCAGTTTTTTCCTGCAATATCCTTCCCTTCTCTTTCCTGGAAAAACTCAAACCGCAGAAGGTGACCCGCCTCGCGATTTACAAATATTCCCTTTGATCAGCAGCATCAATCCACTTTCGTGGAAAAGGTCAGCCAGTGTAATATCCAAATGGAAGCCAGCCGTTGTCGTCATCCGTTTTTGGATTCCTTTTATGGGTCCTGCGCTTGGTTCAATTGCTCGCAGCTTGAGGAAGAAAGGTATTCTCGTGGTTGGTTTAGTCGATAATGCAATCCCGCATGAGGCACGTCCCGCTGACAAGGTATTATCGAGCTACTTCTTCAACAATTGCGATGCGTTCTTCACCCTATCCAAAAGTGTAGCAGATGACATTAATCGACTGGCACCCGGAAAACCAGTCGCTACGAGTCCGCACCCGCTCTACGATTTTTTCGGTGAGAAAGTCTCACGGCTTAGCGCCTTGAAAGAATTGAATCTAGATACTGACTATCGCTATATTCTGTTTTTCGGGTTCGTTAGGAAATACAAGGGACTCGATCTTCTGATAGAAGGATTTGCCAAGTCGGGTTTGAAAAGTCAAAAGGTCAAACTCATAGTTGCAGGAGAGTTTTACGATGATAGTTCAACTTATTTCGAGCTAGCAAAGTCTTTGAATATTGAGGACTCAATGGTTTTCAGAAACGAGTACATCCCTGAAAATGAGGTGAAAAATCACTTCTGCGCCTCGTCTATCGTCGCGCAAACTTATCGCTCGGCCACTCAAAGTGGTGTCACTCAAATCGCATATCACTTTGAACGTCCCATGCTGGTGACCGACGTTGGCGGACTTTCTGAGATTGTTCCCCATGGCAAAGCGGGATTCGTAGTCGAACCTCATTCAGATGCAATAGGCGAATCTTTGGCTCGTTTTTTTCAAGAAGACTTGGAGAAAGTGTTTGAAGAGAATGTCGCGATTGAAAAGCAGCGGTTTTCATGGAATCACTTCAAGAATGAGTTTTTATCTTTTATTCAGCAAATCAGGAACTAACCCCATTATGAGTCGATTCTTAGCATTGATCTTATTTACCTGCTTATTCCAGCCATTATTAGGCCAGGTCAATCAAACCGATAGCGATGGGAAGAAGCACGGTACTTGGGAGAAGCGATACGAGAACGAGGAAATTCAATACCGTGGTGAATTCCGCCACGGAGAACCAATTGGAACTTTCAATCGCTATTACGACGATGGTAGCCTTCAGGCAGTAATCAAATACAGGAGCTCGAGTGAAAACTACGCCATTTTGTATTACCCCGAAATAGAAGTCAAAATGGCTGAGGGAAAATACATCGATCAAGAAAGAGATAGCGTTTGGACATTCTATTCAGAAGAGGGAATCCTTACCTCGAAAGAGGCTTACCAAAATGGCGATAGAGAAGGTATGACCGAGATATACTACGCCGATGGAAGTATTTCCGAGCGAAGTATGTTTAAAGGGGATGTAAAAAACGGAGTTTGGGAACAATACTTCAACGATGGAAATTCAAAGCTCAAGGCTACTGTTAAAGACGGGGTTAAATACGATGGTCAATACACCACCTATTATCCTGACGGGGTTAAGCTGGAAGAAGGCAAGTACGTAGATGGTAAGAAAGAAAGCTCTTGGTATCTTTTTAATGAAGACGGCTCGGTACACATCATCTACGTTTATCGAGATGATGTAATTGAAGAGGAGTTTCCAAAAAACGGCACCTTCGAATTGTATTGGCCCAATGATATTCAGCGCTCTGTCTACACCTACAAGAAAGGCAAGCGCGACGGGCCTTTCAAAGAGTGGTTCAATAAAGGTGAATGGAAGACCGAAGAGAGAGTCGACGAGGCCGGAAATCGCTATCCCGTACAAAAGCTCTATGGCACTCAGCTTCGACGTGAAGGAGTTTATAAAGACGGCAAACTTCATGGTGAAGTTATTACCTACAATGAGGATGGCTCAATAAAGAAGAAAGCTATTTACGAGATGGGGGAAATAGTTGATTAACTTGTATTTATCTCGTAGCTTATGAGGAAATTACTCTACATTTTTTTCGCTTCTCTTGTTCTAGTTTCGTGCAATGACGACGAGAGCGATGAGCCTACCCTAAACTTGGGATATGACTATTTCCCTATCGAAATCGGGACTTTTGTAGAATATCGTGCAGATAGTATTTGGCATGATCAACCCAGTCCGAATATTGAAGGAATTCACGATACCACTTCTTATTACATCCGCGAAGTAATAGAATCAGAGATTTTGGATGCTCAAGACGAGCCTTCTCTACGCATCGTGAGATTTAAGCGAAATACGATGTCTGAAGACTGGAATTTGGTGGATGTTTGGTTTGCCAAAAGAACAGCGCAGAATGCGGAGAAAGTCGAAGAAAATGTGCGCTACATCAAGTTGGCCTTTCCCGTAAGGGAGTCAGCCATGTGGAATTTGAATGCATTAAATGCCAAAGAAGAGTGGCCTACATTATACGATAGCCTTTTTGTAGAAAGAGAGATGGAAGACTTCATCTTTCCCAGGACAATAAGGGTCTTACAGCGAGACAACAAAAATTTGATTGAGGATGAATTGGCCTTCGAGATTTATGCGGAAGGTGTTGGGCTCATCAAACGCTACGAGCGTGACTTGACTACGCAGCTCAATTATATCAATGAGCCCACTGCGGAGAACATTAGGCTTGGGCACGAGTTTAAATGGGAGATAATAGATTATGGTGTTGAATAGATGGTTTCCGGTTGGAGTTTTATTTTGTCTTGTTTCTACTGCTTTTTCTCAGGTAGGTGAAAACAGATACTTGGTTTATTTTGAGGATAAGGAAGGTACACCCTTCTCTGTATATGAGCCCGAAGCTTTTTTATCTGAACGAGCAATCACTCGAAGGATAGATCAGAATATTCCCATCACAGAGGAAGACCTTCCTGTGAATCCCGAATACATCGATCAAGTAAGAGAATTGGGAGACTTGGAGGTGATATACTCGCTGAAGTGGTTCAATGCCATCCTTATTGAGACGGACGATCAGGATGTGATCGATGCCATTCTGGACTTAGAAATGGTAGTTGGTACTCAAATAAGTCCTGTTCTACGAAATGATCAGTCGCTTGAAATCGAAACAGACGAATCCATTTCCTCCCCTAAGAATAACTATGCTTACGGCCCTTCGTTTAATCAAATCAACATGATCAATGGGATTCCCTTGCACGAGGCGGGTTACACCGGCGAAGGAGTTTGGATTGGAGTTTTTGATGGTGGCTACTCTTTCGCTCAGCAAGACCTATCACTCCAAAATCTTGTGAATAGCGATCGCATTCTGGGTACGAAGAATTTCGTTGATGGAAATGATGATGTTTATCAACGAAGCACTCATGGCTCTTACGTATTATCTGCAATGGCAGGCTATCTAGACGACAGTCTGATTGGTACGGCGCCTGATGCATCTTACTTATTATGCATTACCGAAGACGTTCCGGTAGAACGGAGAATCGAAGAGGTCAATTGGGCAGCTGCCGCCGAATATGCTGATAGTATTGGTATCGACGTGATCAATACCAGCCTTGGTTACACATTATTTGATTTGGAAGATGAAGACCACTCTTACGAGACCTTGGATGGAAACACTACGTTAATTACTCGTGCATCAAATATTGCTGCGAGTAAAGGAATTTTGGTTGTGACCTCTGCCGGAAATTCAGGAAACTCACCATGGTACTACATAGGTGCGCCTGCTGATGGAGATCACGTATTGGCTGTAGGTGCCGTCAGACCTGATGAAACTGTTGCTTCGTTGAGTTCAAGAGGACCACGGGTTGATGGCGCAGTAAAGCCAAATGTTATGGCACAAGGAATAGCAACGGTCGTGGGCAATCTGGGCGACGGAATAAGAACAGCGAACGGTACTTCTTTTTCTTCACCCGTAATGGCCGGAATGGCAGCAAGCCTCTGGCAAGCAGTACCCCAAGCTACCGCAGAAGAACTGTTTGATGCCATTGAGCAAAGTGCTAGCCTGTACCTGAATCCCAATGACAGTCTCGGTTACGGAATTCCTGATTTTGAATTTGCACTTTCCCTCTTACAGACTCTAACGAGCTTCCGCAATACCGAGTTGGGTGGTAATGACCTTGGTCTTTACCCAAACCCCAGAGCTGATGATGAGATGCTCAATGTTTTAGTGCCCGAAGAATACGGCGCACAGATCACTTTAGAAGTATATGACATTACCGGAAAACGCTTGTTCAGCCAAAGACTTTCCGTTTTTGGTGGGCGAACTAAAGTCGAGTCAATACCTGTTTTTACAAGTGGAATTTATCTGGTCACCGCCCGAGGTGAAAGAGGACAGAAGGCCACCTCAAAGCTGATTATTCAGTAAATCAACAATCGAGGCCTTGAAACTCTGTTGGATTTAAGAAACGCCAAATGATCTTTTGGCGTTATTTGACCACATGTCGCCAACTAGCATTATTCTTCTCATAGCGGGATATTTCCTCACCCTAATTCTTATTGCTAGAATCACAGGGAAGAAAGCAGATAACGACGGTTTCTTCGTTGGCAACCGCAATTCACCTTGGTATGTGGTGGCATTTGGAATGATCGGGGCATCATTGAGTGGTGTCACGTTTATCTCCGTGCCCGGTTGGGTAGGGGATTCTCAGTTTTCCTATATGCAAATGGTCTTGGGCTATGTCCCCGGATATTTTGTCATCGCTTTTGTGTTGTTGCCCCTTTACTACCGATTGCAGCTCACCAGTATCTACACTTATTTACGAGACCGGTTTGGCAGACATGCCTATAAGACCGGAGCTTCCTATTTCTTGCTTTCGCGAATAATCGGGGCAGCTTTTCGGCTTTACCTCGTAGCTATGGTATTGCAGCTGGCCGTATTCGACCGTATCGGTATGGAGGTACCTTTTGCTGTCACCGTTTTTATTACTGTATTTCTCATTTGGCTATACACCTTTCGCGGTGGGATCAAAACGATTATCTGGACGGATACGCTGCAAACAGCTTTTATGCTTCTCGCGGTAGGAATCAGCGTGTACTCTATTTCAACTTCCTTGGGGCTCGATGCGGTAGGCTTGGTGGAGAAGGTAGGTGATAGCGAGTACAGCCGCATCTTCTTTTTCGACGATATCAATGACTCACGTCATTTCATCAAGAGATTCCTTGCAGGGATGTTTATCACTATAACCATGACAGGACTCGATCAGGATATGATGCAGAAGAATCTCAGCTGCCGAAACCTTCGAGATGCTCAGAAGAATATGATCACCTTCAGTTTGGTCTTAGTGGTAGTCAATTTGGTTTTTCTCACCCTGGGTGCATTGCTATTCATTTACAGCCAAGAGAACGGATTAGCGATTCCTGAACAAACCGATCAGCTATATCCCTTGCTGGCTGTAGAAGGTTACCTCGGCCCGGCAGTTGGAATCCTCTTTGTTCTAGGATTGATCGCAGCGGCCTACTCCAGCGCCGATTCAGCTTTGACTGCCCTCACTACATCTTACTCCATCGATATTCTGGAGGTGGACAAACTTGACGAGAAAACTGCCAAACGAAAACGACAGCGGGTTCATATCGTCATGTCACTCGTGCTGATTGCAGTCATCCTGATTTTCAAGGTGATCAATAATGACTCGGTCATTGCACAGCTTTTTACCGCAGCTGGTTACACCTATGGTCCACTCCTGGGACTATACGCTTTCGGGCTGTTTACTAAGCTTCCCGTCCGCGATTTCGAAGTGCCTTATATCGCGGTGGCATCTCCCATTTTATCTTTTCTTCTCGATTACAATTCCGCAGAACTTTTCAAAGGCTACGAAATCGGGTTTGAGATTCTCTTGATCAATGGGGCAATTACTTATTTTGGATTGTGGATGAGTAGTCTCCGTGCGCGAAATATGGATCGCTGATCCATTCTCCCATTTTGACTGATAAAAGATTGTCCGGCATTTCAGATGTTGTCAGCTTCGAAAGAATTGTCAAAATGAAGTAAATTCATTTCTATTATAATCAGTGGATTACCTTGTTCTTCAAAAGAAATTTCGTTTTCTAAAATCCACTGGCCTGTTTCACTCGTTGGTATTACAAATCACTCAAAACAGGAATTATGAAAAAAATTAAACTATTAGTAATGACATTCACGCTTGCCTTGATGGCAGGTACCATTTTTGCAAATCACCTTACAGGCAATTTACTCTTCTCCGCTCGCTTTTCGGGTGCGCAAGAAGTACCACCCGTTGAAACGGATGCTAAAGGGGTAGGAAGTTTCTTTTTAAACTCTTCCATGGACACTTTGTGTTTGACCATTACCGCAAATGGACTAAGCGGCTCGATCACGGGAGCACATATCCATGAGGGTATGGTCGGAATGAACGGTGGTGTTTTAGCAGGGTTTACCGATAATATTGAAGGGAATTCCATCAAAGCTACACTAACAGGTGAAGCTTTGACACCCGAATTATTGGAGGCCATGTTCAATGAAGGGCTGTACTTCAACATTCATACTGAAGCTAACCCTTCAGGTGAGATCCGTGGACAGATTTTGCTCGAAACGGATAAAGCCTATACAGGGATGCTCGATGCAGCGCAAGAAGTACCTGCAGGAAGCAGTGAAGCTACCGGGTTGGCGACATTCAACTTAAGTAAGCAGGGAAATGAGGTTAATTACTACGTCGTAGTAGATGGTTTGACAGGACCGATTCAAATGGCTCATCTTCACAATGCACCTGTAGGTGAAAACGGTGGGGTCATAGTAAACTTGATGGATGGAATAGATGGAAACGTAATTTCAGGATCTTTTGATCCAACTGAATTCGATGGCCTATTGGAAGCTATGAACGCTGGTGAGATTTACATTAACGTACATACAGAGGCCAATCCTGGAGGGGAAGTGCGCGGACAACTCATGCTCCAAGAGAGATTGAGTCATGACGCTTATCTAACCGTTGACCAAGAAATTCCTGCTCCAATGGGAACCGCGGCAAATGGTATAGCAGTGGTAGGATTAACATACGCTTTTGACACGTTGTACTATGACATTCAGCTTGAAGGACTTTCAGGTCCACTAACGGGTGCACACTTTCATGAAGGTGCGTTTGGTGAAACAGGTGGTGTATTGATCGGTATTACTGACGACATCGACGGCAATAGAATAAATGGTTCTGTAACAGGAGAAGCGCTGACAACTGAAAATATTGTCAAGTTCTTGTCGGGTCAGATTTACTTGAATGTGCATACTGATTTGAATCCTGTGGGAGAGATACGCGGACAGGTTTACAAATTGATTCGGGAAGGGTACACCTACGAATTGTCGGGAGACCGAGAGGTGCCCGCAGTTGATACTGACGCTTATGGATCAGGTATCGTAAGTATAGACCGCGATCAAACCAATGTGCACTTTATGATGGCATACAATGATCTCACAGGTCCACAGACAGTTGCGCACTTTCACAATGCACCAGCTGGACAAAATGGAGGCGTTATATTCGACTTGGGTCCATTTTTCGGACAGACTGAAACTTTTGACTCAGCATTCGGATACTGGAGTGACATGGACGGAATGCCGTTCGATGCTGCTGCAGCCGAGGCATTCAGAGAGGGTGAGGTTTATGTAAACATTCACTCTGCTGAGAATCCGGGAGGAGAACTGCGTGGTCAAGTAGATCGAATGCTCGTTTGCTCGCAAGGAACACTCGGTTTGTTCGATCAATTTGAATTTGAATCTTTGAGTATTTATCCGAATCCGACTGAAGGAATGGTAAACGTTGACGTATCATCTTTGGATGGCAGTCAATATCAACTGCTGGTTACCGATATCACTGGTAAGCGAGTAGATAGCCAAATCATTCGTCCGAATGGATCAAGCGTGGTAAGGTATGAGAACAATGATCTACGTTCAGGTATTTACTTCTTGACGATCAACGGAGAGAATGTGGTTTATTCAGCTAAGCTGATGATCCAATAATATTTAGATCAATTTCATTCAAATGGCCTGCAATACATGCAGGCCATTTTTTTGAACTAAAAAACAGAAAATGAAATCTGCAACCGTCTTCGGTTCGTAGATAATATGGTTTAGAACGGTTTGCTATGTGCCGTTCGCGTTTTATGGTTTATTGCTAAGAGAGGGCTCGATAGGGCTCTCTTTTGCTTTACCAATCAATCAGGCTGATGCCAATCCCGAAGGTGTTTTGGTAATTTCGGTAGTCGATCATGGTTTCGCCATATCCCGCGAAAAATTGCAAATGACCTCGGAGATTCCCACTGATGGGAAAAATATAGTTTAACTCAAGACTCCCGCGCTTCAGCTGATTGAAAGGGTGCTTTCCCACTGCGTAAAGCATATGGTCGCCTATGGCATGGATTACTGTCAGCTCGGCTCGACCAATGTAATTTACCGCTTCGGGGTTATCCTCGTCCTTTCCTTTGATCACATACCACGGTCGAAACATCACTTGCCAGCCTTCTTTTTCCATCGCGAAATGGAAAATAATCCTATTCCAACTTCTGGAAAGCGGCAAGCTCTGTCCGTTTGATTCATGATTAAATGCCACACCCGCCATTTTTGCTCGAAAACCGAACAGATTAAAGTCGAGTGGGTAATTAAAGATGACTTCAGGTTCGTAGTTGAGTTCTCTAAACGGTCGCGACAACTCGCGATTGTATACTTGCCATGCTGCTAGCTGCGTATATCCCACCCAAAGATCTCCTTTGTTGTTGAATAGGCCTTGTGCAACCTTGGTCTTAAAGCTGATTTGAAATTTTGACTCTACAACATCCAAGTCGATAGGCTCACTAGTACTGAATTCCGCGTTCTGCCCAACAGGCTGTTGATTAGGGCTGCTTGACCAGCGAGCGAGCATGATATAGATAGGCTGATACGGTTCGAGCTGGAAGGTATTTCGACCCACAGAATCGACCAAATCCCAACGTTCGTCCAGACTGAGTATTTCACCATTCGCGATAAGTTCCTCAAAGAGTTGTGCTTTCGATCCAATTGACCAGCAAAGACTTAATAGGAAAATTAAAATGATCTTAGGAAGATAAGACTCAGCAAGGAGTTTGAGATTGATAGTCATTGCTTAATCGAGTATCGTCACCCTTTCCGGTTGGATCTCAAAATTGAGTTTTTCTTGACTACGAATGCGCCTGATGGCATTAGAAAAATTTGTGGCCAATTCTCTATTGTCACCGAGCTGAGCACCGACTTGAATTTTTTGAACTTTGCCATTGCGGTCGATTATAATATTGGTGGGATAGGCCAGTACTGCAAAAGCTTCAGCTATATTCCTTGAATTGCCGATTTGGCGAAACGAAAAATCGAGGTAAACGGCATTGATATTCTCCGTGCTCTTCATTTTTAAGGGAATTACAAAAATGCTGTCGTTTTGTACCAAAACAGAATCTAAACACAAAGAAATAAGTTGGACGGATTCATCATCTTTCCACTCTTCTCGAAGCCTATTCAAGGCAGGTATCTCTTCCATGCAAGCCTTACAGCCGTAGTACCAAAAATTCAATAGGGTAGTCTTTCCGTCAAAAATGGATGGCGTCACGATTTCTGAAGTAAGATGGTCGTAATGAGAAAACTCAGGTACTGATTGTCCCCAAAACCTAAATTGACTGAAGTTTGACCAAGCGCCAAGACTCTTGCTATCGAGAGGTGAAGGCATTTCTCCTTTTGGGACGTGGTGCCAAGAGGAATCAATCAGTTGATTTACAGAAGCCGTGAGCCCATAAGTTTTTTTTTCAAGTCCTGTTTCTACTTCAATCAGAATGCGCGAAGTGTCGAGCGGCATAACCCAAAGCGTTGTATCGTCTACTCGGTGCTCGGCATTTCCGATGACGTCATAACTTACTTCGGCGGGGTTGAGCTTGTCTTTGCCTTTTTTGAAATAGTAGGCCGACCAGTCAAAAGTTTTCAAGTCGCCTTGTTGGGACACCAGTTTAATCTTCTCTTCCACTTTTTCCACCTTTTCATCTGAGGTGCAGGAAAAAATTAGGACGGGGATAAGAAGGGTCAAGAGCTGTTTCATGGTCTCAATTTAAAACCAAGATAGAATACCCACAATGCTTCAGCAAAATATAGCTGGTCTATTGCTTTCCTTTGCAAATTTCTTAGTGTAATTGATTCGAGTCAACGTGCAATTATAACTTTCTCATTGACCACTTCCTTCTCAGTCGTCAACCGATACAGATAAACCCCATTCGGCAATCCCGATCCATCGAAATCAAATCGGTACTCGGCGTCGGGGCTGGTATTTCCTGCAAAGAGGCGTTCGATTATTCTTCCATTCATATCCAACACTTCCAAAGTGGTATATTGCGGTTCTTTCACCGAAAAGGTCACTTGGGAGAAACCTTCAGTGGGATTGGGATAAGCTACTAAACCAGCAGCATCAGGTGTGGTAAACGGTTGCCACGCCGACCAAGGCCCCGCCACAATCGGCGACTGTGAACACCCACAACGCACGCGCCAAGCGTAGTCCGTGCCGTATTCCAGAACCGATCCGGATAAGAAATAGGATTGGACATCGCCGACAAGTATTTTAAGAAGTGGATTCCCATTCGCAAAACGCAAGTCTACTTGACAGCCAATTTGATAGGGCACCGCTTCCCATTCCAGCAGATAGCTAGTTCCTGCGAAGGTTGTATTAATGCTTGAATTTTCTACGGCGGGAAATGGATTGGCACAGTCAGGGGGACCTGAAGACATGTTGTCTTCAAATTGGGCTAAATATAAATCGCTTCCACCATTCATATCTTCCTGCCAGCTATTTTCATCACCGTAGAATTCCTCACTTCGAGTGGATCCACAGACAGCAAAATTATTTCCATTAACCGCTATTCCTCCCGCAGAATCAACATTTTCTCCACCGAAGGCAGTAATCCAAATCGCTTGGCCTTCAGAGGAAAATTTAGTTATAAAAACATCCGAAGAACCATTCAATTCAAATTGAAAAGGGTTACTGTTGAAACTATCATCATAGGCTGAGCTCCTATAGTTTAGCAAAACTCCGCCTTCGATCCATTCTATATAATCCGCGGCTGGACTCCATGTTCCTCCATAAAAGGTGCCCCATAGGCGCTCTCCATCAGGACTAAACTTCATAAGGAAACCGCTATAATTTCCAACACTTTCATTCCCCCCTTGGTGAGCTCCTTCCGTAGCAATTCCCCAATACGAACCGGTAACTCCTGAGAGATAAACATTTCCGTCGGGATCGGCTGTAATTATACTCTGGTACTCATCCCAACTTCCACTAACATAGGTTGACCAAACTAAATTTCCGTTGGGAGAGAATTTAGCCAGAACGATGCTATTACCAGATCCGGAGGTCTGATAGGCTCCTTGGGTAGCCAACCCTTCTTCGCTATCCGTGTCTATGGCAATATAGATATTTCCGTTTCCATCCGTTGAGATAGATTCTTCCGAATCAACCAAAGCACCAACAGCTTCGACATCAGTATTCGCCGGCAGGTAAGTGCACCACAACAGTGAGCCATCACCGGAAAATTTAGCCAAAAAAGAATTTGCGCCAAGCGATGGATCAAACGTCTCATCGAAAGCCCCGGATGTGGATAGATTGGATGAAAGAGTTCTTCCTGCCAAAATGATAGAACCATCAGGACTACTTTTGATTACCGCACTGCTCTCAGCTGCAAGTCCTCCAAAGTAGGTGCTCCATTCCAACGTGCCGTCGGGATTAAATGCGGCCAGAAATAAATCTTCTTCACCTGCTCGTTCTATTTGATGCGCATCGCCGAAAACGATTCCTTCATCGGACAGGGTAGTTCCGGAAATAATGATTTTTCCATTCGCACTGCACATAGTTTCAAATAAATCATCCTGAGGACCTCCGAAATAATTGCTCCACGCGAATTGTCCGTCATCCGAAAAACGAATTAAGAACGCATCAACTCCACCTGAAACTGAATCCTGATTTATGCCTGAGCCAAATAGCAGCTCTTCGTTCGATTCTCTGCCAGCAATGTATACTTCATTATCTGCACCAAAAGCCACGCCTTCTTTCTTTTCAAAACCCGAAAAAGTTTGGTAAAAAGATGGCCCCCCGATATAGGTAAACCAGTCGAGGGTTTGATCGGTTTGCGAATGTGTGGGAATACAAAATAGGAGCGATAGTGCTAGGCAGGTTAGGATTTTCTTCATCATTTCTGGTGAATATAGTTAACAGAAATATAGGGGTTTATTCTAAAATCTACAACAGGGCCACATGCATACCATGTATCAGAAGTGATTTTTCCATATTTGGTATAAGTCCCTGTGCTCGCTGAGCCAATAAGAGTTAAAATTGTCACCGATAGGAAATGTTGCTCATATCGCTCAGAGTGAGATGTCGTAAGCGACGATAGGAGCTTATGCATTTTACTAAATGTTGCCCTTAGTGTTTTTTCTTTTTTTCTTCAATAATCCTGAATCAAAACTTCCGTAGGTATGCGCAACTGAGTATTTAGCTTTCTAATCATGTCCAAAGTAAGTTTGCGCTTTCTGTTCATTATTTCGCTCACTCGGCTTTTAAAACCAATCATTTCTACTAAGTCCTTTTGTTTCAATCCCATCTGTTCCATTCGAAAATTGATGGCAGAAATCGGGTCGGGCATTCCGACAGGGAAATTCTCATTTTCGTAGTTGTCGATTAGAATCGCCAAAATTTCCAGTTCGTCACCTTCTTTTGTTCCCCGCTTCGCATCAAAAATCACTTCGAGTCTCTCGAGTGCCTTTTTATAATCTTTCTCGTTTCTAATTGGTGAGATGTTCATATCAAATTTCGTTTGCGTTAATCTTATCATAATCAGCGTGAGTTCCAATGAAGCGTATCCATGCCAGTTTGTATTCAAAATTGAATTTTACAATCATTCGATAGTCATTGCCTTTGATGTTGAATACAATTCGGTTATCATTTAGAATACTGGCGCTGGGATAATTGCTTTTCAGTTCGTTTATCGAAGCCCAATTGGATTTTTCGGTTTCACGATACCACGCCTTCAATTGAAGTTCGCAGTCTCCGTGTTTTTCCCAAAAATCCCTTAAGGTTCCACGCGAAAATATTTTCACATTACTTTCTTTAACGCAAAGGTATAATAAAAGTTACCGTATCGGGAACTTTCTGAAGTCTTTTTTTTATTATGGGCAACGTTGGAGCAAGGCGATGTGGGTGAGTCAAAGCTAAATAGTGAAATCGTTCTTACCTCGATTAACACTAGGAGGCCATTTTGAGCAGTCTTCGCGTTACCACCCCTTCACCATATCCACCAAATCTTGGTGAATCAGTCCATTGTCGCAAACAAGGGTACTCCCAAAAAGATAGTCATCCTTTCCGTAAAAGTCGGAGACTTTCCCACCTGCTTCTTCGATGATGATAGCTCCCGCTGCTACGTCCCAAGCATTGAGACCGTACTCGTAAAAACCATCAAATCGGCCGCAAGCCACGTAGGCCATGTCTACCGCCGCTGCTCCGAGTCTTCTGATGCCGCGAGAATTAGCATTGACCTCTGCCAAAATTTTCAGGTATTCCATTTGCCGACCTTTGCTGTCGTATGGAAATCCCGTTGCCAGCAAAGTCAGCTGAATATCGTTTTGATCGGAAACCTTGATTGGCTCCCCGTTGAGAAAAGCTCCCAAACCTTTTGCGGCGCTGAAACACTCGTCGCGCTCAGGGTCGTAAATAACTCCGAGGAGAATCTCGCCGTTCTTCCAAAGGGCCACACTCGTGCAATAGCAGGGAATACCAAAAAGGTAATTGGTAGTACCATCCAATGGGTCGATAATCCAGTTGTAGTCTTCACCACGCTCGCCCGTTCCTTCTTCGGCGATGTAGCCTGCTTCGGGCAGTACTTTGCGGAGATAATCCACGAATCGTCGTTCAGCTTCTTTGTCGGCGCGGGACACGAGATCGTTCTTCCCGCTTTTCATTTCAACCTCGGAAGTCTTGATGCTTTGGCGCTCGTCTTTCAGAAATTTCCCCGTCTCAATGCTGATCTCGATGACTTGATCCAGAATTTCTTTAAGCATGTATCGGCTCATTTAGAAGTTCGACTTTCATTAATCCATCGCGGTCGATTTCCGTCAGAGAAACAGTTCGTACCGTATTAATAAAACTTTCGTCAAATGGGATCTTCACTTTGACGTAATTCTCGGTAAATCCATTCATCATGCCCCCTTCTTCCTCTGCTTCGAAGAGCACTTGACTGGTCGTTCCCAGCTGTTCTTGATAAAAAGCCTTTTTCTTTTTGTGACTCAGCACGCGGAGCATTTTGGTGCGCTCGTAGCGAATAGCCTTGGGCACCACTTCTTCTAGTCTGACAGCGGTTGTATTTGCCCTTTCCGAATAGGTAAAAGCGTGAAGGTAGCTAACGGGCAAGTCTTTGAGGAAGTCGTAAGTGACTAGAAACTCTTCATCTGTTTCACCAGGGAATCCCGTAATCACATCAACGCCAATGCACGCATCGGGCATAAGCGCCTTGATCTTTTCTACGCGCTCTCGGTAAAGGTCGCTGCGGTATCGGCGGCGCATGGCCTGCAGTATTCTGTCAGATCCAGACTGAAGAGGAATGTGGAAATGGGGAACAAATTTCTTACTCGCTGCTACGAATTCAATGATTTCGTCATTGAGCAAGTTGGGCTCAATACTCGAGATCCGATAGCGCTCGATTCCCTCCACCTTTTCCAATTCTCGGATGAGGTCTAGGAAGCTTTCTTCTGTTCCGTTTCCGTAATCACCAATATTGACTCCAGTCAGCACCACTTCTTTGGCACCAGCCGCCGCTGCTTCTCTGGCCACTTTCAAAGTCTCCTCAATAGAAGCACTTCTCGATCTGCCTCGCGCCAGCGGTATGGTACAGAAGGCGCAAAAATAATTGCAGCCATCTTGAACTTTCAGGAAAGTCCGCGTGCGGTCATTGGATGAAAATCCGGGAATGAATTCTTTTGTGTGCTTAATCGCTCGGGCAGCTGTTTGTCCTTTCTCGGCAATGTCTTCGCGCTCCAAATATTCCGCTACATTGAATTTCTCCTCGGCACCCAAAACCAAGTTGACACCGGGGATTTCTGCTATCTCGGTAGGCTTCAATTGGGCATAGCAGCCGATTACGATCACCACCGCTTCAGGATTGATTCGCAGTGCTTTTCTCACTACCGACCGACATTTCTTGTCGGCATTATCCGTCACCGAACACGTATTGATGACAAACACGTCAGGATTGTCTTCGAACGCGACCCGTCCATAGCCTGCATCTTGCAACTGACGTGCGATGGTGCTGGTCTCCGAAAAATTGAGCTTACAGCCCAACGTGTAAAAGGCTACCTTCTTGAATTGAAGCATGGCGCAAAGGTACTATGGTTTTCTTTTCAAAATAGCTGTATTCGGATCGAAACGAGTAATTTCGAATTTCCTACAAGCTTTGGAGTATGAAAAGGATTTCGATACGATTTTGTTTGCTCTCTTTGCTGTTGATTTTATCAAATCAGGCCATCGGTCAGGATAAGGTCGAACGCGAATACAAAATCAAGAAGGAAGAAGTTCCGCAGAAGGCGCTGGAGTTTATCAACGAGATCGAGTCACTCTCGCCGAAAACAAAAGTGAATTGGTATCGAGAAGAAGCCGCGGATTCAGAAAGTGTCGAGGCTAAATTCAAGGTGCAGAAGCGGAGCTACAGCATTGAGTTTTCGATCCAGGGCGAATTGCAAGACGTCGAAATACGGATTGGTGAACGAGACATTCCGAAGATGACCAGAAAAGCAATCAAAGAATCTCTTAACGCGGAGTTCATCAAATGGGCCATCAAGAAAGTTCAACTTCAGTGGGTAGGGGAGTCTTCTTTGGTGATTTCTTCCATCGATCGAAACGAAAGGCAGGAAGGAGTTGAAGAGAATTACGAGATTGTGATCAAAGGAGAGACGGATAAATCCAAAAGCTACTTTGAACTGCTGTTCGATAGCAGTGGCAATTTGCTGAGAAAGTCCCGAATAGTGGAGAATTCAAGTGATATTCTCATCTATTGAAAAAAACTCTTCTCATAGCCTTTGCTGCCATTTTCTCCTTTCAAGGAATTGGTCAAGATGTGTACCGTTTTGGTTTGCTTCCGGTGTTTAACACCAATGCCAAATTGAAAAATGATTTCAGTCTGAACGTCAAGCTGGAGAATCGACATATTCTAAGCAGAGGCACTCTCAACGGTGAGCTAAGAGGGAATGACTATCGATTCGAGAGGCAAGACATCGCGGGGATACTCGCTAAGAAGCTTTCCGCGAACACAAGAGTGGGAGCGGGCTACCTTTTTCGACTCGAATCGGAGAGGGTGATTCACCGATTGATCCAGCAGATTTCTATTACCCAACCCCTGAATAAAGTGCGGATCGCGCACCGATTCAGCTCCGATCAGACCTGGGATCCCGATGAGGCTTTCGAATTCAGGCTGCGCTACCGAATAGGTCTTGAAGTGCCTTTGTCGGGAACTCAGATCGATCCGAATGAGCTTTATTTTAAGTCGAATTTAGAATACCTGGCGCGCTTTCAAGCAGGATTTGTGAATGAATTCAGGGCAATTCCCGCACTGGGCTATCTGGCAAAAAACAAAAATTCCTTTGAGCTTGGCTTGGACTATCGTGTTGGCACCGTATTCGAACCCATCATAGGTCATGGATTTTGGGTTTATTTCGGTTATTATCTTCGACTCAACAACTAGCAACTTATGTCAGAAATCAAACTTTAAATCCCTACTTCACTTGGTGGATTTATAGTTTACAAATATGACTCTATTGAATTGCTGTAGGGATTGCCTAGCACCAATCAAATTTACAATACAATACTTTTTGTAAACCTTTTGCACTTAAGAGTTCTTTAATAGATTAGTCATTCACAAAAAGCGGATATCAAACTCCTTTTATACCTTTATCATTCACTAATCGATTTACGTATTGTTTTCAAAAACTTGCGAGTATGCCATAAAAGCTATGGTATATATTTGGCACAGGGATTATTCGGTTACTACTTGGGCCAGTTTAAAAGAAATAGCTGAGGCTATTGATTCGCCTCCCTCGTTTACCTCAAAAGTGCTCCAGCAGCTCGCTAAAAAAGAATTGCTGCTCTCGATGCGCGGGCCTTCGGGAGGGTTCAGCAAATTGAAAAAAGGAGATATTCGACTGGGAGATGTGATTATGGCAATTGACGGGCCCAAAATCACTAGAAAATGCATTCTTGGTTTCGAAGAGTGCAATACTGCTTATCCTTGCGCTCTGCACGATAAATTTGCCCATATCCGCGATGATCTAAATAAAGTATTGGACGAAACGAAGATTGAGGGATTGGGAGACTTATTTTCCAGCGGGGCTTTCTATTTGAAGGAAGACTAATCTTCGTTCAACTAAAAATCCTTTTTCCCCGATTTGAAGACAATCCTGGCGACAAGGGCAATCGTCCAAGTGATAAGGGTAAAAATGGATAAGAACAATCCAAGGCTGGTGCCAAAAAAATCCTTGAATACGGCACCTGTGTAGCCCAGCAAAGCGGATATATCAAGCTTGAGTAGGATAAGGGTGCGCGAAAGGTCGATGGGATTAAACAGCGTGGCAGCCAATGAAAAAGTATCTAAAGGATACTCCTCAAAAATGATAAGCGACATCAAAAAAGCTCCATCATAGATCACTGCGAAGAAGAGCCACATCAAAACAGCATAGCCAAAACCCTTAATCTTGTTTTCGTTTGATAACGCAATATTGAAAGAGAAAGCCGTGAAAATGAGCGTAAGAAAACTCCCTACTACCAACAGGAGAAGGAAATCGTAAATCGCGTCGCTCACAAATAGGCCATAAAGGACGAATGGAATACCTAGGCCAATAACTAAACTTAGGCTCAACGAGCAGGCTACTCCCAAGTACTGACCCATAAAAATGGAGGAGCGCTTTACGGGTTGGGCGAGCAATAATTGCGTGAACTCCCTTGAGTTGTAATAATACATGATCCCAAAAATTGTGGCGATGAGGGGCACCAAAATTACAATGACATTCATTAGAGTGATCACCGCTTTCGAAAGGTCGTTATTGAGAAAAAGAAGAACGAATCCCAAAACCATATAGAAGACGAGATACACCAAGCTCCAAAGACTACGCACCAAGTCGTAAAAACTGTATTTAAGAATTTTAAGCATAGCTCTTAACTGAAGTTATGGAAGCAATGGCATGTTCTAAATCATCTTGACCTGATTTTTCGCGAAGCTCACTCAGGCTTCCTTTAAAGTAAATTTTTCCTTCAAGCAAGTAGATAATTTCATCGGCTACTTCCTCAACGAATTGCATAATGTGCGAAGTAATCAAGATGGTTTTTCCTTCCTCTTTGGCTTTTCGGATCAGTCCACGAAGGTGTATCATGGCCTGTGGGTCCAAACCTGTGGTGGGTTCGTCGAGAATGACAATAGGAGCGTCAATCATAAAAGCCAGCACTACATTTACCTTCTGTTTGGTTCCTCCCGAAAGGGTAGAAAGCTGCTTTCGCAAAAAGGGCTTTAAGCTGAAAAGCTCGATTAGTTCTTCCTCTTGGCTCTCGGAGCTGCGCATATCCTTGATCATTCTTATCAGCTCAATCAGACGCAAATTCCCCGGAAAGGTCGCAATCTGTGGGAGGTATTGAATTTCTTCGCGATACTTCCACTTCTTGCGAATCTGTTCTCCATTGAGCGAGATGCTTCCCTTATCGGGAATATTCATACCAAGTATAGACTTGATCAAGGTGGTTTTTCCTGAACCATTTGGGCCAAGTACTGCAAAAATCCCAGGTTTGCGGATGTCGAGATTTAGGTCAATCAAAACCTTATTCTTCCCAAATCGCTTGCTTAAATTCTTTACTTCTATCATTCTATTCGGCGCATCATAGGATTGGTATCCACAAGGTTATCGGGAGTAAACACAGGGCTTACCTTTTCTGAAAAGTCAATTATTTCCATGAACAAACTTCGCAACAGCACGATGGTCTCTGGTGTACGATTTACGATGTACGAAAAGAGCTTAACAGGCCGATAGGGCACATCGCCCACCTTATCCTTATTCAAGTCGTAGCCCGTGTAGCTGCTCCAATAGTTCCCATCGAATTCGTTGTCGTTCAAATTGCTGTTATAGGATACATCGAAGCTGTTATAAAGAAAATTGTTCTGCCTGAACTTATTTTCATAGCAGGCGCCAACCACCTTCACCGCCCAGCCGTTTCCGATGAAATTATTGCGCTCGTAATTGATCCTGTTCGACCCTTCGATATTGATACCGATGGTGTTTTCTTCAAAGGTGTTGCCGATGATTTCTGCATCGTTTATTTCCTTAAGGAGCATGCCGTAGCTGGCCGTTCCCCAATTCAACCGAAAGGTATTGTTGAGCATTTTTATCCGCTTTGAAAACATGACCGCAACCCCCGCTCCGTTGTCTTCGAAGGTATTGTTCTCGTAAATATCATCATCGGAAAACATAAAATGGAGACCGTACCTGATGTTTTTGGTGGAGGTGTTATTGGTAATGCTGATGGTATCAGAAAACTCAAGGTAAATTCCATCGCGAGCTCCTTGCACGTGGTTTTGATCTACCTCGATGTTATTGGAGTACCAAAGCTGAATGCCGTTTCCCGAATTGTACTCATCTACCGCATCACCGATGATTTTATTGTGGTAAACCTTTCCGTAGCTCGATTTCTCGAGGTAAATCCCAAAGAAGAGTTTTTCTAACACTACATTTTGAATGGTGAAGTACTTACTTTTTACTACCCGTATGGCTGCGTAATCGGTGGTGTAGCTGGTACCAACGTTTATAATGAATAGGCCATCTAGGGTGACGCTGTCGGAATAGATGGTGATGATCTCACCTTGGTCTTCCCCGTCAATCACGGGGTAGCGATCGCCCTTGATGGTGATTGGACGATCTACCTTGATATTATACTCTTGGTAGGTGGCTTTTTCTATCCAGACAGTATCATGGGGAGATGCTGCATATATTCCCGACTGGATACTTTGTAAAACACAAGTGGGACATACCTTTACGATAGCCCCACTTGCTGGTTTTACAACCATGAAAAGAAAGGTTGTGAGCGCAATAAAACCTAAACTAACCTGCTTTATCGCCCTCATCTAATTTCTCTCAATTTATACAGTCAACTCTTTGAACGAAAGCCCGAATATGACCTTACTCTT
This sequence comes from Cryomorphaceae bacterium 1068, assembly GCA_027214385.1. Taxonomy (NCBI): domain Bacteria; kingdom Pseudomonadati; phylum Bacteroidota; class Flavobacteriia; order Flavobacteriales; family Cryomorphaceae; species Cryomorphaceae bacterium 1068. Next base: position 40,059 of record JAPVXR010000012.1, read on the forward strand.
TAAATTTTTCCTTCAGTCCTTCCCAATCGTATAACTCTCCGCCATGGGAGGCATGCGCAGCGCTAGCTTCCGCCTCAGAACTGAACCCTGTGAGGAAAGCCCCCATCGGACTGGGAATTCCTTCGCTAATCAAATAAGTAGCATTAGTTGCATCCATCAATTCGCCTGGATTGGAATAATCGTTGGCCAAAAATAGGGCAACCGTTGGCGCATCTGCCTCGTTCATTTGATTCATCATGCACTCGATGGCGTCGTAGTTGAACACCTTTCCCTTGTCAGTTACTATTTGCGCAGCGTGCTGCTTGTCCACAATGGTCATACTGCAATAGTGGCACGCGGCTTCGCCATAATCAATGGGTTTTTGGCTGATGGAACATCCCACCAACAGGAGCAGTAGAATGAAAAGAATAGATAATTGATGTATTCTCATTTTCTAGGATTTTTTTGTGGCCTTCCAACCGATTAAACCCGCTACAAAAGTAAGCCCCATTCCTGCAAACATCATATAAGCTCCCATTCGGGGATAGGAATAAGCATCAAAATTCAACATTTTGGAATGACCTAAAAGTGGCGGCTTATAACTCATGGGGGTACCGTCGGGATTTTGAAGTTTCAGTATGGCTTTTGGATCTAAATTGGTTCCGTAATCGGTCATCCAGAGGTTGAAATCGTACATTCCCAAAACACCGAGAATTGACATTAAAATAAACCAGCCAAAGAACCATTGGTATTTTATTTTTCCCAGAAAGCCAAGGAGTCCAAAGAGAACGCCCAATGAAACCATGGCGATATTGATTCTGGGAAACCATGTAAATTCCCACATCTCATGCGACTTGGGGAGTACCTTCATTCCAATGTAATGGTTAAGGCCGTCGATGTTTTGGACATCAAATTCGTTTTGCCCTCTGATCCCGTCAATGTGAATATTCAACCCGAGTGGATCGGGGTATTGGGGTGCACCGAGTTCGATATTCCAAAGTGGAAATGCGAACAAGCCTAAAAGCAGCAGCGACCCTATTATCATTATCACACTTGCCTTCTTCATTTCATTCCTTTTTTGCATCTGTCTATATAGTCCACTAGCTGCGTTACACTTTTTTTAAAAACAGTCCCGTTCGACTTCGCTCAGGGCAGGCTTTGACCGCTGTCAACTCCTTGATTTTTAAAATTTCGTGTGCCTTGCTACTGAACTCTCTAGCTCAGATTTATATCTACTAGAGTTTTTCCGAACTCTATCTATGGTGAACATCTAAGTTTGATCAAATTTGGAGTGGGGAGCCAAAACACAGCTCCCCTCTACTAAACCAAAATCAAATTATTTTTAGTCCTCGCCTAAGCTCCAGGATAACTCCACATCAGAGTTTGCAGGAGAAACGCGAACATATCCTTGCATCTCTTGGTGGAGTGCCGAACAGAAATCTGTGCAATAGAATGGCCAAACCCCAACTTTTTTGGGCAACCAAATAGAAGTTTTGGTTTGTCCAGGCATGATTAACAACTCAGAGGTATTCTGTCCCATCATGGCAAAACCGTGAGGCACATCGAAATCTTGCTCGTGGTTGGTGATGTGGAAGTACACTTCATCGCCCACTTTTATCCCTTCAATATTGTCAGGTGTAAAGTGAGAGCGTATGGTTGACATATAAATATGCACCTCCTTACCGTTTCTTTCTACCCGTGCTTCGCTTGGGTTGTTAATTCCGTAAGGATGCTTGTTTTCTTCAAGACGATAGATCTTTTTGGAATTGGCCATTAATAGTTCTGCAGGACATCCCGCCGCATAGTGAGGCTCACCGTGAGTTGGGAAATCGTAGATCAACTCCATTTTCTCACCAGAGATATCGTAGAGTTGGGCACTGTGTTCCATCTCAGGGCCCACAGGTAGGTAGCGATCTTTGGTGATTTTATTCATCGCCAAAACGTACTTACCGAATGGCTTTTGAGAGTTTCCACCAGGAATCATCAAGTGACCCACAGAGTAGTAACAAGGCTTGCGGTCAATAACTTCAAACGTTCCAACTTTCCACTTCACAATCTCAGAAGAGATGAAGAATGTGGTGTAGGCATTTCCTTTGTCGTCAAACTCAGTATGGAGTGGCCCGAGACCACCACTGGATACCGTTCCGCCAAGAACATCCTCAAATTTCAAGATCGGAATACCGTAGGCTTCACCGTCGAATTTTTCATTCTCGATGGCGTCGATCATTTTTGTGAAGGAGTGCGCGGTCAAATCTGCAGAGAGCTTACCGTTACCGATGATGTACTCACCGGTAGGGTCAACATCACAACCATGAGGCGACTTTGGCGTTGGAAGAAAGTAAATCGCACCAGGAATCTCGGTAGGATCTACTGTTAGTACCTCTTTCTTCATGGTAGATGTAGCCATGTGCGTATGCTCATCGTACACGTTGTGAGCGTAGTTGGCTGGCATCATCGTACCACCGCCGTTATTGACATACTCTTCAATTTTCTTCCAGTTTACCGCTGCAATAAAATCCTTATCATTTTGAGAAGCGTTAACCTCCATCAATGAGTGAGCCTCCTCGGTATTGTAAGTAGAGAGGAAGTGCCATCCGTGAGATTTTCCGCGACCAGGGTGAGAAAGATCGTAGTTGAAACCAGGCATCAAGATCTGGAATTTAATTCCCATTCTACCCGTTTCCTGATCTACACTGATAAAGGAAACAGCTCCCTTGAAATTACCCTTCATTTCGTTGATGGGCATATCTCTCTGCGGAACCGGAACTGCGAAACGCGTTCCTGCTATTACGTACTCCGTATTTTCAGTAACAAAAGCCGAACTGTGGTTACCTCCCGAATTCGGAATCTCAATAATCTCAGTCGTTTCGAAAGTGGTGAGGTCAATTCGTGCAATACGTGGTGTATTGTTCCCATTGATAAATACCCAACGACCGTCAAGCTCACCGTTGGTTTGCGAAATATCAGGGTGGTGTGAATCATCCCAAGGCACAAAACCAAAGGAAGTGTTGAGCATAGGCTTCGTTTCCTCAGAATAGCCGTAACCCGAAGTAGCAAACTGAGAGAATACCGGGATTTCCTTAAAAAGACGGCCAGAAGGCAGACCCACTACGGTGATGTTACCGCTGTATCCGCCAGAAACAAAGGCGTAAAACTCATCGTACTCCCCAGGAGCTACGTACACTTTCTCAGCGTTGTTTGATGAAAGCGCACCATTTTTATTGGAGCCGTTTCCATTTTGATTTCCACATCCAGAAATCATCAGAGCGATTCCCATCAAGGCAATCAGGCTGTATTTTATGTTTTTCATATCGTTTGGTATAATCTGTTAGTTGAAATAGAGTGTAATGGAATTATTCAGGTAGGATGACCTTATCTACGACGTGCACGATACCGTTGCCCGCATCTACACTAGCCAGAATTTTGGCACCGCCTACATAAACATCGTCTCCTTTGACTTCAATCGTAACGTTGGTGTCATCGGCTTGACCGAGCTTCTTGAATTTCTTCAAAAACTCCTTGTCGTATTTACCCGCAGTTACGTGGTGCTTAAGAATAGTAGCCAATTGCTCTTTATTCTCAGGCTTTAGCAATGTTTCTACGGTGCCTTCTGGCAATGCGTCGAAAGCAGCGTTTACAGGAGCAAAAACCATCAATGGCCCTGCATTTACAAGGGCATTTTCTAAATCGGCAGCTTGCACAGCCGCTACCAGAGTGGTGTGGTCTTCTGATCCTATAGCGATTTGAAGCACATTGGGCTTTCCTACATCACCTTCAATAAAGGCCTGACCTGCTTCCTTGCTAATCTCTTCGGTTTCGGCTGGAGCCGATGCAGAAGAAGATTCAGCATTAGGCGATTGACACGAAGTGACAACCAATAGCATGGAAGCCAAACTGGGGAGAATTAAATTTTTAATGATCCTTTTCATGGTGGTTGGTTATAGGGTTCTGAAATATTCCAAAACGGCGCGTGTTTGCTCCACGGTCATATTTTGGTTGGCCATTGCGGCACCGTTAAATTCTACAAGTAAGTCTTTCGCACAGCGATCTTCTTCAACCATGAGTTGAGGATCGAGAATCATATTCATAATCCATTCGGGGCTTCTTCTTTCCAAAATACCTTTTGGCGATGGGCCGATAAAGCGCTTATCTACTTTGTGACACGCCGTGCAATTTGTTTTAAAAATAGCAGCTCCTTCGGCTACCATATCCTGATTGATCTCAGGATCAAGTGTAATCTCTTTGATCTGTCCTACTCCTTTGTCATCGAGTGTGATTCTTTCAGATGCGGGTGGAAGTTTTTCTTCAAGCATTGATTTAGGTGCGGGAGCATTGGTGGCTTTTTGAGGTTCATCACCACCTCCGCAACTAAAGAGGGAAACAAGGAGGCAAACACAAGTGATTTTGAGAAGATCGTTCATCAGAGTAGTTTTATTTTTCGGGTCAAATGTATAACCCGATGGTTGAATGAAATATGATATTTGTCATAATTAAAGACAAAAGTATCTTTATTTCTTTAATGACAATTTAACATTTTAAAGTGGTGGGTTGATGGCAGCTACGCACTCTATAAAGTAGGCTGTACAACCGCCTCTATAAGAGCTTCCAGCTTATCTATCGTGACATGTTCCATTACAACTATTTTGAACCACTTAGGATTCGCGTGATTATCGGCTACAAGGCCAAAGCGATGAGCGGTGGATGGATTGATGGAAGTACTTTTGATGGCAACAATATTGGATGATGGGTGGCGATAAAAATCCATATCCATACGCTTTAGTTTTTGGCAGAGCCAATTGGTGCGTTGCTGAAGGATAGATACCTTTTCGTGCCAACCATGCGGGCCATTTTTTGTGAGAATCATCCAAACGGCTATGGCGTTTGCGCCTGATCTGCTTCCAATGAGTGTACAGTCTTCACCTTCTACATAGCTTGCCTCCTTGGTGTGGACATGGTGTATAAGATTCTTGCGAATGATAAACACACCTGTTCCGTATGGAGCCTGAGCCATTTTGTGTGCATCAAGGGTAAACGAAGAAATGTGAGGATTCTCAAAGGTTAGGCGAGATTCAGGATTGCAAAAAGGATAATAAAAACCTCCGTAAGCACCATCTACGTGCAGCTTGTATAGGCACGATTGGGCCTCGAGTTGCTGGGTGTAAAGGTCGATGTCATCAACCGATCCAAACATGGTCGTTATCATATTGCATACCACAACGAAGTATTTCTTGCCCTCGGCCTTGGCAGCTCGAATGGCTGCGCTAATGTTATGACCACTTATTTTTCGAGAGTCTTGTTCTACCTTGACTTTGTAAATACTCAATCCCAAAAGATTGGCCGCTTTGCTCATAGAGTAATGGCTGTCTTCACTACACAGCACGCAGATTTCTTCACTTTTGGCAGCAAATAGGTCTTGATAATAGTTTCGATAAGTCCAAACGGCTTGAATATTTGCTTCCGTACCTCCCGAAGAAACGTAGCCGTCCTGCGCAGCTCGTTCTCCTTTCAATATGTCAACAGCACATATTTCTATCAGCTCCCTCTCAATTTGGTGGGTTCCTTTGAAAAATGATTCGGACTTTCCCAGGGTGTGGCAACCGATGTGGTTGGGGTTTTGCAATAACGCAGATAGATAAGGTGCTTCTTGCAAAAAGCTCACATCCTGATTAAAAACCTGCTTATCCAAATAAGATGCAGGTACTCCCAGTGCATGATGCTTTCGGTAGTCAACCGTTTCGGTCAAGGCTCCAAAAACAATTTTTTTAATCTCTTCCTGAGACTTCTTTTTCCAGACTTGGTTCATAGGTATGTGTTTTCACTAAGAGAAGGTGTATCAAAATTTTCAGTTGTTTGCATTTTTTTATTTCATCCATTGCCAGCCATGGCTCCCTGCCACCACACCAGCAATGGTCATAAGGCTTATGATGAGCAATACCCAATGTGCTCTTTGCATGATGGTAAATACCTTTTCGGGGTGGGATTCAGCAAACGCGGCCATTCGTTTTTTAAGTACGAATGGTTCCAGAACAAAAAGAATGATCGTAAAAAGAATCCACACCAAAGTCATGGCGTGAATCCACCAATACCGATAATCCAGGTACCGATTCCAGGCATCCATCTCGTATAACATGTAAAACCCCGTAAGACCCGTAATCAAGGTGGTGATTTTGGCCACTCGCGCAAACCGTCCCTCTATGCGCTCAAAAGCTTCTATTCTATTATCGGTTGCGTCAAATTGCTTTAAAGAGGGTAGAATTACCAAGGTAACCATGGCGACTCCACCTATCCACAACACTACTCCCAATACGTGCACCACCCTGGCCAAAGTAAAAATCTCATATTCTTCCATGGGCCTTATTTTTTAAGGTGCTACTAAAGATTTTGAGGAGAATGCCCATGGCCATTCCCGCACTGCCCAGAATTAGAAAAATTTGGCTGAAAATTTGGCCAAGTCCACGGGCAGCTAAGAGTATTTCTGTAAAGACGAAGCAGAGCAAAAACAAAAAGCTTCCCGCTCTGGAAAGAGCGTTTATTTTTATCCATTTATGATGCACAATGAGGGCGAGGAAAACAAGCGAAACAGCCCCGATAAGGCTCAAGTGGAGATAGGCAATGACGATGGGTTTATTAAAAAAAGCGTACGCTTCAAAATAAGGTAAAGCAGAGAGGCTTTGTAAGGTGGTTTTCAAAATGAATGAGCTCAAGAATCCCAGGATAAAAAGCCTTACCACAATCTCTTGGTCGCTAAGGTAGGCGAGAAGATTTTTGGGTAAGGCGAGTACGAAAAACACCAATGCTGCAATGGTGAGCGCTGCGGCCAAGAAGGCTGGCACCCTCACCGCATCGGCGAAATCCATTCCCAGCAGTGATAGCGAAATGGCGGGTATCACGGCAAGGACAAATAAGACGTAAAAGCGTTTGAGGTGTTTTTGGTCGACTTTCAAACCGCTGCTTTCCAAAAAATGGAAGAAAAGCCCGATGGCAACAAACAGAAACCATCCATTGTACTGAAGGTGCAAAAAGGAGTAGACCATGGATTGATAAACCTCCGAATTCCCTAGGCCCCTTGCCGATAAGGCTCCTATTCCAAAAGGCAGTAAGGTAGATATTGCTCCAAGCCATAGCCCCGTTATAATAAAGCGCAAAGACGTGGTCTTTTCAAGTCTCAGGGGATGCTGTCTCGTATCGCTGATAAATCGATAGATAAACCAGTAATTCAAGATTTGGAAAAGGGTAGAAAACACAATAGAGTAGAGTCCATAACCCTTCATGGCAAAGGAAATAAGCACGCCGATCACCACCGCAACGCTGAGCTTAAACTGGAGTACGTACCTTCCCTTTTGAATTTGATCCTTGGTCAGAAAAGTCTTGGTGAGCAGGAGGATCATTATGGTGTAGATCCAGCCTTGAAAAGCCACATGAGAATGGGCGTGCACCAAATTCATGTACTCCAGAGGAAGGCCGACATAAGAAACCGATCTCAAAAGAGTGCCAATAAGGGCAACGGCCAGAAAAAACAACAGGCTTATTTCGTACCACTTCCCTTTCATAAGAATTTTCAGAAGGCTTTTTCACCTTTGCGTCAAAAGTAGAAGTATGAATGAGGGGGTACTATGATAAAAGTCATATTTCGGATACGAATGTCTTTTATTTGTAATTTTGGAGAAGAATCACCAAATAATACAAGATGAAGAAGTCATCCTTTGAAAACGAACTGAAATACAGCAGTGAGCGGGTTCAAACCAAGCTTATACTTGAAAGCTCTTTTACCAAGGAGATTGGAATTGCGATGGAATCGGGTCAAATAATGAAGGAGCACCAAACGCCTTTTCCCATTATCGTGCACATCCTGAAAGGGGAGATTGACTTTGGTGTGAATGGTGAAGTGAGTCGCTTGCATGAAGGAGATATCCTGAGCCTGGAAGGAGGCATACCTCACGATCTCACAGCTAAAAAGCCGAGCATCGTGCGCCTCAGTTTGAGCAAACTCGACCGAACTGAGCGCGTTCAGCAAGTAGCTAAAAACTCCTGATTTCACTTTATGAAAACTCTGACTTCACGAGAAGATATCGCCAACCTCGTTCATTCGTTTTATGCGAAAATTAGAACAGACGACATGCTCGGATCAGTATTCAACCGACACATCGCTGAAGATGAATGGCCCGCTCACCTATCCAAACTCACCGATTTCTGGGAAATGAAGCTTTTGGGTGGCACCAATTTTCAAGGCAGTCCCACCCGCAAACACATCGAAGTTGATCAAGCTTCGGGGCATACCATCTCTCAAGATCACTTTGCTCAGTGGCTTCGCCTTTGGCATGAAACCATCGACGAATCGTTTACTGGCGCGCTGGCCGAACGCGCAAAAAGGCAGTCCCGAAAAATGGCGACGGGTCAGTATATTGGGATTTGGCAGAGTAGGCAATGAACTTTCCCCATGTCTCCATTCTTATCAGGGTGTTTCAATTTTCGACTTCGTAGAGTTTCGGCTCCTCAGTACCTCTTTGCAGCATCAAGTCTTTGTTCATCTCGAAGTGGCTTTTTGTCATGCGATTCAAATATTCTTCCAATGGAATCAGACCGACAGCTTTTCTCCTGGTGTTGACATTTGAGCTATCCGCAAGGGCCTTGGGAATGGCCTGCCCTGTTTCCATGATGTAGGTGACCTGTGTGCCGTAAACTTGCTTTTCCCCTGAGTTCAGGTTCACGCGGTCAGTCAGCAAGGCATAATTTCTGCCGTCAGCATTTCCCTTCTCGTATTGAACCTTTAATTTTTTTAAGACTCTTCGTTGGAATGCCGGATCAAAATCACAGTGTTGTACCATGACCCAATAATCTCTCTCCCCTTTTTCACCTACCAGATCATAACCAGGATAACCATGAATATCCAAAACTCTTTCCAAGAAAGCCTTATTGGTTCTAAACACACTATCCTTAAATGCGCTCCATTCTTCGCTTGAGTAGTCTTCGTACTTTCCTTGAGGTATGTACGCAGCGATTTGGTCAAGTTCAGACCTCGCACTCAGTTCATCAGCCAAGGATTGGTTGAATACAGTGTTGGGGTTTCCCTCTTCCTGAGCCAGACAAAAAATGGATAATATCGATAGAAAAATAGTGAATGAAACTTTCATCTCGCATGTTTTAAGAATCGGAGGCGCAACTTTTTCTCCTTCGCGGCATGTAGCACACCATTCAAATTTACTGAATACTTGTTTGTTTCCTCTCAGGTTGAGCATAGGGTTTTCGAAGGAGAAGAACTCATATGATAGAAATAGAAAAAGATGTAGAAGAATCAGCTATTTTTGTGCGCCTATGTCTAGACTGATTTCTTCCTTTATCCTCATATCTTTTGTACAATTTTCCCACGCGCAAAACATCCAAAAGGACATTGAGCTTGGGAAGCAGTACTCCGAATATGTAGAAGCTTCGGTTGGTATATACGATAACCCAGAGTTGACGGATTATATCAAAGCAGTAGGAGACAACCTCACCGCTCAACTGGAGGAGCCTCTCTTCGAATACCAATACACCATTTTGGCGACACCTGAGCCCAATGCCTTTTCCATTCCGGGAGGCCATCTTTATATCACCACCGGCATGTTTCCTTTTCTCGAATCAGAAGATGAGCTGGCTTGCATCATGGCTCATGAGATCATCCATGCAAACAATCGCCATGTGATCAAGTCCAATAGAAAGGGAATCATTCCAGGGATTCTTCAAATACCTGGCGCTATCATCGGCGCTGTGGTCGATGAGAATCTTGGAAACGCTCTTCAATCTCCCTTTCAACAATTGGGACTTTTGACACATGCCTCATACAACCGAAAGCAAGAGACTGAAGCAGATCTCGAAGGTGTAGAAATTGCCGCGAAAGCCGGATATGATCCGAATGCGTTGAAGACCATTTTATCTCGAATAGGTGAGTATGGGGAAATTGTATCGGGTGAGGAGGAAGAGAAGAACGCCTACGCCAGCCATCCCATGACCGATGACAGAATAGCCAGAATTGATAAAATTCGATCAACTCTAGAGGTAGGAGAGAGGTCCTACGTAGCAAGTGACTTTTTGGAGAAATTTGATGGAGCTTTAGCGGGAAGCGATCCATCTAACGGAATATTTGTCGAGCAGAATTACCTCAATCCTAAAGATGATTTCAAACTAGATTTCCCTGAAGATTGGGAATGTGACTTTGTAGGAAATTTAATCGCAGGAGTCAATGTAGAAAAGAAAGAGTACATGCGAGTGACTTTTGAGCGAAGTGATGTCAATCCCACGGAGGCAGCGCAAAAGTATTTGGAGAGTTTGAGTTCTTATGCCAAGGAGTCTATGATTGGGTCAGAGCCGGTTTCAATAGGTAATAAGATTGGTCATATCATTGCCTTTAAAGAAAAGTCGGGCGAAGACGTTTATTACGGATCCAAAACTTGGGTAAAGCAAGATAGCCTCCTCTTTGCTTTTATGGCCGTGAGCACCAGTCAAGACCAAGCCAAGATGGAAGGAATTCTGTATAGCCTGGACTCACTTAGCGAGGAGGATATCCAAACTATTAGCGTCCCAACTCTTGAATTGGTGAGTGCCAAAGAAAACGAAACAGCCGGCTCGATCATTGAAAGAACTAAAACGGAACTGACTGAGGCCATTACCCTCTTAATCAATCAAAAGAAAACGGGAGACCTATTTCAAAAAGGAGAGACCGTGAAGGTCGTGGTTCCGGAAAAACTCTGAGTGCGTTTCAGTACCTTGTGCGAAGCAACCATTTCAAAGGACTTATGGCTTCTGATCAAAGTTACGTCGACTATGTTTTAGACCACATTCATGGTGCGGGAGAAATCGTCGCCAAGAAAATGTTTGGTGAATATGCAATCTATTCGGATGGAAAGATTTTCGGCAGTGTTTGCGACAATCGACTTTTTATCAAACCCACCAATGCAGGCAGAACGTTTATTGGTGAGCCAACCGAAGCTCCGCCTTATCCAGGAGCTAAACCCAATTTTTTGATCGAAGAAAAGATTGAAGATAAAGCTTGGCTGAGCCAATTGATACGACTGACTCTTGAGGAGCTTCCGGCGCCCAAACCCAAGAAGAAGAAAAAGAAATAGTCTTGAGTCTCAATGAGGCTCTTTTAGTATTTCTTCAGCTCTTTTCCCGTTATTGATCTTTCCATGAAAAAATATCTCTCATTTGTTTTTTTGGTTTGCCTTGCTTGCAATGAAGAGCCTCAAGAGGAGAGCTTAAAATGCTTCAAGGTTTCTGTGACCGCTTACAACAGTTTGCCATATCAAACACGACCCGGAACACCTGGAAACATCGCCGCATGGGGAGATACACTTGAACCGGGAATGAAGTGTATCGCTATTTCACGTGATTTACTGGATAGCGGACTCGTGAGAAATGCACGTGTGCTCGTAGAAGGTTTTGAAGGCGATACCTTTTTGGTCATGGACAAGATGCACCACCGTTTCCGTCGTCGTATTGATCTCTACATGGGTGTCGATGTTCAGATGGCTAAGGAATTCGGTTTTCAAAAAAGATGGATCTGCCTGATTGAAGATAAGTCTGTGGGAAACGAAAATTGAATTTCAATTTCGCCATTGAAAAAGCTCCTTAATTTGCATCAATGAGAGGATTCATCATCATATTTGTCTTGTTTCTTTTTGGCTGCGCCAATGAACACACTCATCCTGACAAGATGATCTTCCGCTACAACGAGTCGGCGGGGATTTCTTCTCTTGATCCCGCTCAAAGCCGCAACTTGGAAAATCTTTGGGCCTGCAATCTTCTCTTTAACGGCTTGGTAGAAATAGATGACCACTTAATGGTAAGGCCCGCTATCGCCCATGCCTGGGAAATAGACTCGACAGGTACCATTTACCGATTCTTTCTTCGTGATGATGTGTTCTTTCACGACAGTGAAGCTTTTCCCGATGGAAAAGGCAGAAGGGTAGTCGCGAACGATTTTGTCTTCAGTTTTAAAAGGGTGATTGACCCGATGAAAACCACGCCGGGCGCATGGGTTTTTGGAAATGTCAGTGAAAATGAGCCATTTGAAGCTATTAATGACACGACGCTCGAAATTCGACTCAATCGTCCTTTTCCGCCATTTCTCGGTCTTTTGGGAATGAAGTACTGCTCTGTTATTCCAAAGGAAGCCATTGAAAAGTACGGCGACGATTTTCGGAGCAATCCCGTCGGAACGGGCCCTTTTAAGTTTCACTTTTGGATTGAGAATTCCCGATTGGCACTCCACAAGAATGAGAACTATTTTCAAGTTGATGAAGCGGGGGAGAGGCTGCCCTATCTCGATGCAGTCGCGGTTTCCTTTATTCCTGACAAGAGTGCGGCCTATCTAGATTTCCTCAAAGGGAATTTCGACTTTATGTCGGGCTTACACGCCAGTTATAAAGACGAATTGCTCACGGCTGTGGGGGAACTCAACCCAATCTATTCAGACAAGTTTTATTTACAGCGTCATCCATTCTTAAAGACGGACTACCTCGGTTTTCAAATCAGCGATTCACTCAACGAGGGCAGCCCTTGGCTCAATGCCGATTTGCGCCGAGCGGTAAACTACGCCATCGACCGCGACGCTATGGTGCGCTACTTGCGCAACAATGTGTACACACCTGCCCACGGTGGGTTCATTCCCAAAGGAATGCCGGGCTACAACGAAAGCGCCGGATATACGTATCGACCCGATTCGGTAAAAGCCATTCTGAAAAGAGCTGGATACCCCAATGGTGTCGGCCTTTCTGAATTGACGTTGAGTACAACTACAGATTACGTCGATCTTTGCGAATACGCTCAGCATCAACTCAGCGAGTTTGGGATCAAAATCAAAGTCGATGTCCTTCCTGCGTCCGTGCATCGAGAAAGCACATCAAAAGGGAATTTGCCTTTCTTCCGAAAGTCATGGCTCGCTGACTATCCCGATGACGAGAATTTCATGGCTTTATTTAATTCAGAGAATAAATCACCGAGTGGTCCGAATTATACGCATTTCGATAGCCCCGAATTTGATGAGTTTTACCGACTAGCTTTGAGTGAAAACGACCCAAAAAAGCGTGCAAGTCTTTACACCGATATGGATAGTCTCATGATGGCTCAAGCGCCGATTGTCCCACTCTACTACGACGTGGTGATGAGGTTTGTCTCCAAGGATGTTTCGGGGCTGGATGCCAATCCGATGAATGTGCTAGACTTGCGGCGTGTTAGGATTAATTAGAGTCTGTCTATAAAGTCCGCCATCTGCCTTCCACTTGATCTATAAACAGTCATTGACCCATGTCAACTCCTTGGTTTATAGCCCTGCGTGCGCGTTGCTATCAAACTTTCTAGTTCAGGCTAATACGGTTAAGAACGGAATCTAGTCTTTTTTAACCCACACAAACGAACTAATCGCATTGTGATCCGAAATACCCTCTTCGTAACGGGTGTAGTTTGCTGATTCCAAATCTTCCGAGTGGAAGATATAATCAATTCGAAAGGAGGGAAATGCCCCCAAGTATGTACTACCGATTCCCAATCCACCGCCTTCCCGAAAGGTATCAACCAAGCCATCTGAGATAGTGGCGTAGCTGTAAGAAACGGGCGTATCGTTAAAGTCGCCGCAAATCACTACCGGATAGGGACTATCGCTGGAATGCGCTTTTACTTGTTCTACCTGCTTGGCTCTTCGTGCAAAGGCGCCTGCAAGTCGTTGGACGATTCCCAATGCCTCATCTATTTCGACATGGGCTTCTTGTTTTTCATCGTTCAACTCTTTGATGAAAGCATATTGAGAGTCGCTAAATCGGATGGAAGCCGCGTGTACATTGTAAATCCGAATTGTATCGCCATAAGCCACCACATCAGTATAGATGCTCATGTTGTTATTCGTCTCTCCTTCAAATCTAATTTTGCCCTGACCCACAATTGGAAACTTGCTGAAAGTCGCTATGCCGTAGTGTTGATTCTTCCCCACTGTTGAAGTGTACTCGTCGTATACATATGGCGCACCCAAGGTCAACTTTAAGAGTTCTTTTGTTTCAAAAATCCCTGGCCCGGAATTGTGAAAGTATTCTTGGAAACAGAAGATGTCTCCGTTCATTTTTTCCAATTTCAGCATCATGCGATCTCGCAAGGCAATATTCTCTCCCCAATTGTACCAGCCGAAGAGCTTCACATTTTGGGAGACTACCTTCACCGACCGCGCAGGTGGATTTTTTGAATTCAAATCGGGAATAGCTTGAAAGTAAGAGGCGAGGTAGGTGAAGCCAAGCAAAATGGCGAGGGTGGAGATCAAGGCGAATCGCTTTTTCACCAAGAGCCAGAAAACGATAAAGATGATATTGGCAACCAAAAAGAAGCCATAAGCAATTCCAAAGAAGGCGAGATATGGGAATTTATCGGGGCTGATTTCAGTAGCGAGGTAGGCCAATCCAATCCCAATGACCATAATGATATTGATGGTCAACATGGCGGACTTGCTAAAAGACCTGAGGCGCTTAATCACTACTTCTTACTTGCGTTAAACAGAAACTCCTTTTCTGCTTTCGTCAAGCTGTCGTAACCGCTTTGAGAAATTTTATCAAGGATTTCATCTATCTTCTTCTGCTGCGACACTTCTTCTTTGCTCTTCTTGGCTTGGCTGCGCGAGCTTGAGCCGGATGCAGCTGACCTGGCCTTTGACGAGGCCACTTTCATTTTCGGTTTTGGCTTGACCAAATCGCGAAAGAAATTGACGAAACCGTAAAATCCATTTGACCAATCATTGCCCTTGCTAAGACTTCTGGCGTAAGAAAAACCGAGTAGTGCACCGCCTAGGTGAGCCAAGCGTCCACCTGTATTTCCACCGTCGAGGAATAAAATGTCTAAGGCCACAAAGAAGATGGCGATGAATTTAAGTTTGACATTACCGATAAGGATAAGCCGCACTTCCATGTCTGGGTTATAAGTAGCTATTGCGACCAAAATGGCAATAACCGATGCAGACGCGCCAATAATGGTACTCTCAGCTCCTGAGAAAACGGGGAAAATATTGTAAGAAACAAAGTAGAGCAGGAAACCCGCTATACCACCATAAAAATAAACGGCTACCAATCGTCGGTCTCCTAGCAGGTCACCAAAGAGCCTTCCCGAAAACCAGAGCATGATCATATTGACAAAGAGATGCCACAGCCCCTCGTGGACAAACATGTACGTCATCACGGTCCAAGGCCGAAACAACATAGTCTCCCAATTGGAAGAGCCAGCTACCCAAGGAACTACTACTCCCAAGAAGTCACTTTTGTAAAAGAAGCCAAAAACGCGAATGAGACTCAAAGCCACGAAAACACCTACATTCAAAAAGATGAATCGAGTGACCATATTGCCACTGTGGTAGCTGCGCTTTAAGTCGTCTAAGATTGAGGCCATTTAGTGTCCGTATGAGGAGTTTCCTTTGTTACTATTCCAATATTTGATTAAGATAAAGCCAAATAGCATTCCCCCCAAATGGGCGAAGTGGGCTACGTTATCACCAGGTTGATTGGCTATACCTGAAAAGAGCTCGATGGCACCGTACCCAATAACAAAGTATTTGGCTTTGATAGGAACGGGAAAGAAAAGCAGCATTAGACGAGTATTGGGAAACATCATCCCGAAGGCCAATAAGATTCCAAAAACTGCTCCTGACGCACCTACTACCGGTCCATTGTATAAGCCATTGAGCTTGCCTATAACAGGATCAGTGTAATTACGGTTATTGATTACGAGCTGTGCGCCTTCTGTCTTAATGACTTCCAGCATTTCGCTGCTTACCTGAGGCAAAAGCTGTTCAATTTGATAAGCTACGACCAGGTAGTGCAAAATAAAAGCTCCAAATCCTGTAACGAGGTAGTACAGCAAAAACCGCTTTCCACCCCAAATTCTTTCGATAGCCGAACCAAACATCCAGAGAGCGAACATATTAAAGAAGATGTGAGGAAAGCTGGCATGCATAAACATATGCGTTACAATCTGCCATGGTTCAAATAGAATTGATTTCCAATAGAACGCGGCAAAGTAAACTTCCAGGTCAATGCCCTGAGGTTTTAATGCAATCGTGGCTAAGAAGAATAGGCCATTGATGATCAATAAATTTTTGACCACTTCGGGCATATTACCAAATGCACTGCTACTTTGAAATGCGCTCATCTAAGCTTTGAATTTTCTTTGAATTTCATCCAGTGTAAAGTTGAGAATCACTGATTTGCCTGAAGGGGTGATCTGCGGTTGCGCACATGCAAACAAACGATCTACCAAATCGAGCATTTCCGTATTCTCCATCTTCTTCCCTTCCTTGATTTTTAAACTTCTCGCCATTCCCGCAGCTATCTGGTCGTGGTGATCGTTTTGAAATTGTCCTACTGAGCTTTTGTACTGTTCCAAGAAGTCTTGGATTAGAGCTCCTACATCCAGACCTTTTGCTTCGGCCGGAACTCCGTTTACCACCGCGCTTTCATTATCGAAAGTTGAAATGTTAAAGCCGAGCTTAAACAAGTCCTCCTTCAAGTCTTCCAGCAACTGTAGGTCTTTTCCGTCGAGTTCAACACGCTGCGGAAACAATTGTTGCTGGCTGAATCCGCTGCCGCGTTCCAATCCGCGTTTGATCTCTTCGAACAGCACACGTTCGTGTGCCCGCTGCTGATCAATGATGATAAAGCCTGACTTGATTTGAGTTAAGATGTAGCGACGGTGAAGCTGGAATATCGGGCGATCGCGATCGGTTACAGAAACAACCGGTAAATCGATCTCTTTCTCTTCCTCTCGGTCAAAAAGCGGAGACTGTTCCTCCCCATCTCTCTTTTCCGTAATACTGTAAAGCTCCTTCCAATTTTGGCTGAAACCACCGGAGCGACCTGAGTTGAATCCTCCACCACCACCATTTGTGGGCTGAGTCGCTTTGGTTTCAAACGGGTTAAAATTAAAGTCTTTCGATTCAGGTGGAGCTACTTCCACATTTTGTGGAAGCGGCTGAATATTGAGAATGGCTTCTTGATCGAAATCGAGGCTTGGAGCAATATTGTATTTGCCCAAGCTATTTCTCACCGAACTGTGCACGATGGCATAGATCGATCGTTCTTCGGTGAATTTTAATTCCGTTTTCGTAGGATGGATGTTGACGTCGATACTGGCGGGATCTACCTTGAGGTAAAGAAAGTAAGAAGGGTAGGAGTCCCGACCGATCAATTCGTCGAAAGCTCTTGTCACCGCGTGATTGAGGTAGCTGTTTTTGATGAAGCGGTCATTTACGAAGAAGTACTGCTCTCCACGCGTTTTCTTGGCGTATTCCGGTTTGCCGATAAAGCCCTCCAGCCGAACGATGGCAGTATCTTCCTTAACGGGAACCAGTCTCTCGTTGAACTTCGATCCAAAAACATTTACGATCCTTTGCCTTAAAGTCGAAGGCTTTAAGTTGAAGAGTTCGTTGTCGTTGTGGTGAAGGGAAAAGCCAATATCGGGGTGAGCCAATGCTACTCGTTCAAATTCTTCGACGATGTGGCGCATTTCTACCGCGTCCGACTTTAGGAAATTTCGTCGGGCGGGAGTATTGTAGAAGAGATTCTTAACTGAGATTGAGGTGCCATGTGCCGCAGCACATGGTTCTTGATTGCCGATTTCACTACCTGCAATCGTGATTTTTGTTCCTATTTCGTTTTCGCGCAAACGCGATCTCATTTCCATATGAGATATCGCGGCAATTGATGCCAAAGCCTCTCCGCGAAAGCCTTTCGTGCGAATCTGCCAAAGCTCTTCGGCTTTTTTGATTTTTGAAGTAGCGTGGCGTTCCAAGCTCATTCGAGCGTCTGTTTCGCTCATGCCACAGCCATCGTCTATAACCTGAATCAGTGTCTTGCCCGCATCCTTGATGATAAGCTGAATATTTTCAGCACCTGCATCCACGGCATTTTCCAGCAGTTCTTTCACTGCCGAGGCAGGTCGTTGAACTACCTCACCCGCCGCTATTTGATTAGCGACGGCATCCGGAAGAAGTTGAATAATATCGGGCATTAGCGAATGGAGAAGGTTTAAGCCAATAAGAAGTAATAAACAACAGCCATAAGGGCCGCCAAAATTAGCAAAAGTCTCAAGCCTGAGTTGCGTTGAACACGTCTTGTTTCTTTCCGAGACCAAGATTCGCTAATTCGCTCCCTAAGGTGCTCTTCGTATTTCTTTCCAAGCTTCTGTTCCAGCGCCAGTTCCTTCTCTATTTCCTTCTTTCGTTTTGCCAATCGCTCCTTTCGCTCATCGAAGGTGCGCGGCTCATAGTTGAAACTCTTGTAGCGGTTGTGCTCAGTTAGTTTAAATACAGATGGTAATCTCGGTGGTCTCATCGATCGAGGTTTTTTACACTTTCCAATTCCAAATTTCGTTCTACCTAAAGGATTGGCAAAGTGATGTGAATAAAAATACTGCCTTTCTTCGGCGATGGTTGACAAGCATACTACATTCGTCATGATTTGTGTGAAGAGAAAATTCTGTCAATTCGAGTGAATTTCCCGAGTGTAAGGAGGGAAATTTGTATCGAGAATCAGAATTTTCGTGTGCAAGGCTGTTCTCGATACTATTCGCTTGGCGCGAATCACTCGAACTGACATTGCCGCCATTCATGTTCAATTGACTTAATGAGTTCATTCAATATTGTTTAACAAATATCCATTGATGAGAATTGCCTTGAGGACACTTTTTTTCTTCTTTTTTATTGCATTTGCCTTGTCGGCGAAAGCCCAACCGATATTCGATAAGTCTGAAACACCTTGGGCTGACAGCCTGTTGGCTACACTTTCCGTGGAAGAAAAAATCGGGCAACTCTTCATGGTAGCTGCTTATAGCAATCGCGATGCCAAGCACGAAAAGGAGCTTCTCGAGTTGGTGGAAAGATACAAAATCGGCGGCTTGATCTTTTTTCAAGGTGGCCCCGTGCGTGAAACCAAAATGTACAATCGACTTCAATCTGCTGCTGAAATCCCCTTGCTTATTGGGATGGACGCCGAGTGGGGACTGGGCATGCGGCTCGATAGCACCATCAGCTTTCCCCGACAAATGACCTTGGGCGCTATCAGAAATGATTCGCTGATTTATGCCATGGGAAAGGAAATAGCCCGCCAAAGCAGACGAATTGGCATACACGTCAACTTTGCACCCGTCGTGGATGTAAATAATAATCCGAACAATCCCGTAATCAACAACCGCTCTTTTGGTGAGGACAAAGAAAATGTCGAAAGAAAGGGACTGGCCTACATGCATGGAATGCAAGACAATGGCGTATTGGCCAATGCAAAGCACTTTCCCGGGCACGGAGACACCGATACCGATTCGCACTACAATCTACCCGTGATCAAACACGATATGAATCGATTGAGAAGTGTCGAGCTCTATCCTTATTCTAAAATGTTCAAGGAAGGTCTTGGCTCCATAATGGTAGCGCACTTATCGATCCCGTCATTGGATTCTACTCCCAATCGGGCTAGCACGCTTTCGCCGAATGTGGTAACGGGGCTGCTCCAAGAAGAAATGGGTTTTGACGGATTAATCTTTACTGATGCTCTCAATATGAAAGGAGTCTCCAAATTTTACGATCCCGGTGAGGTGGACTTGCTTGCCGCGAAAGCAGGAAATGACGTATTGCTTTTTGCGGAAGATGTACCCAAAGCCCTCGACAAGATTAGAGACGCAATCGCCGATGGGTCTTATTCTGAGGCTGATTTGAATCGCAGTGTTGCCAAGATTTTGAAGGCTAAGGAATGGGCTGGAATTCACCGTGGGGAAGTGGTATCGGAGTCCAATATCTTTGAAGATCTGAATACTCCCGAAGCTGATTTTCTCAAACAGAAGCTGAGCGATGCCGCCATGACCTTGGTGCAGAATAAGAATGGCATTTTGCCCCTCGGCGACTTGGACAGCCGAACCATCTCGGTGGTGACCATTGGCGGAGACGGCCAAATTTTCAAGAACCGATTGGCCAAATACACCGATTTCAAATCGGTGGAAACAGTGACTTCTCCCGAGCCTGTCGAAGCTCTGCGCGTTCGCGATTTTGCGCTGAAGAGCAATACCGTCATCATCAACGTCGAGGGAACGTCTAATTCACCATCGAAGAACTTCGGGCTATCAGGTGATGCCATTAATTTAATCGAAACCATCGCCGCTGAGCGAGAGGTCATTTTGGTATTTATGGGCAATCCATACGCTTTGGCCAAGCTGAATCATCCCGAGCGTCTTAAGGCTATACTCGTGGGTTATCAAGATGATGCGCATCTCAATCGAGCGGCGGCCGAAGCCATTATGGGAGCCATTCCCGTAACGGGAAAACTGCCTGTTTCGGTAGGAGAGTACTTTAAGGTGAAGGAGGGAATAGAGTTGGCCGAGGCCACTCGACTTCACTACACCTCACCGATGGAGTTCGGTTTATCGCCCGAGGCTTTCGCCAAAATAGATTCCATTGCCATGGATGGCATCCAAAAACGCGCCTATCCTGGAGCGCAAATTCTCATTGCTAAAAAGGGAAAAGTCATCTTCAATCAGAATTATGGGTTCCATACTTACGATGATCAAACTCCCGTGAGAAGCACTGACTTGTACGATCTGGCATCGATTACCAAGATTGTGGCTTCTACCATCAGTCTGATGAAACTCGATGACTTGGGCAAGTTTGATCTCGATGCCCCATTGAGTAATTATTTCCCTGAGATTCGGGCCGATAGTCCCTACTATACCATGCAGCCGCGGCGGATGCTGGCGCACGTGGCGGGCTTGAAAGCTTGGATTCCGTTTTATGTGGAAACCATGAACGAGGGGGAGCCCAAGTGGGATGTGTATTCCAAGAGCGAATCGGCCTTGTACTCGCGTGAAGTAGCGCGGCAGATGTACATCAATAATGTGGTGAGTGACTCGCTCATGTTCCGCATTCTGGCATCTCCCTTGAGGCCCAATAGAGATTACAAGTACAGCGATTTAGGTTACTACTTTATGCGCGAAATCGTAAAGCGACAAAGCGGTTTACGATTGGATAGTTTTGCTGCATCCAATTTCTATGAGCCAATGGGATTGCAAACAATGGGCTATCAGCCCTTGGAGCGTTTTCCAAAAGAGCGAATCGTTCCGACTGAGTACGACACCTATTTCCGAGGTCAGCTGGTTCACGGTTATGTGCACGATCCCGGTGCGGCGATGCAAGGAGGCGTTGGCGGTCACGCAGGGGTGTTTAGCAATGCTGAAGACCTAGCGGCTATTATGCAAATGCTCATCAACAAAGGCGAGTACGGCGGAGAGCGCTTTTTAAGTGAAGCGGTGGTGAGCGAGTATACCCGCTGTCAGTTTTGCGATTCGGAACTCGATGAGGAAAGGAGGGGAGCGGGGTTTGACAAACCTGTGATTCCAGATGGTCCCGGCCCAACGTGCAAATGTGTGAGTTTCGACTCTTTCGGTCACTCTGGATTTACAGGTACCATTGCTTGGGCTGATCCTGTAGAAGACATTGTTTATGTCTTCCTCTCAAATCGTGTTTACCCCAGCGCTGAGAACAAGAAATTGGCTCGGATGGATATCCGCACGAATATTCAAGAAGAGATTTATCGGGTGCTGAGCGAAGAGAAGATTGGAGAGGGTGAAGCACCCTAATCACCTCACAACAAACTTCCCACCTTCAAAAGCCCTCCCATCAAAGGGCCTCATGATATAAACGCCGGGAGCCAATCTAGCCGTCGAAAAATGAAACGGGCTTCGGTCGATTCTGAACTTCTTAAGTTCTTTTCCCAGTAAGTCATAAACGGCAGATTCGCCGCGCCAATCGGTCTCGACAAAAAGGTCTCCATTACTTGGATTGGGATAAATCTTGAGCGCTGAAAGAGTTTCGTGACCATTTGTTGAATTTACTCCTTGGACGGAAAATTCGGTGTAAGCCGTGTCGGCGATGCCAACCTCTCCGAAAACGCCCGAGATCATCACATACTCGACTTTGTAGGTTCCGGGTGCATAAGTTCCCATTGAGGTGGTATCTATGGAATTGCATATAGCCGTGGCCAAGCCTAGCTCGTGTTCCACCACGATGGTAATGGTGTCTTGACTGTAGAAAAATTCCGTTTCTACTATCGGGCAGCCTTGGCTGGGATGCCAGGCCGTGGCTATTACAGAAACTACATCATCTGTGGTGATGGGGGCTCCGGGTATGATTTCAAGTTCTTCAATACCTTGCCCAATAGCTGTAATGGTGCTCAAGGCAAATATGAGGATCAGAAAGGGTCGGGTGAATGGGGTATTTCTATACATGATTGGTCGATTAGGTAATGCTAAATTAAGTATTGATAATTACCGAAGTAGCGTGTATCCATCAATGGAAAATGAAGTACCCATATCTCGAAGCGTGTGACTCATCTTAAGCTGACTTTCGTCATAGATCAGGTAGGCATCCAGATTTAAAATAATGGGAGGCACACAAGACACGATTCGGTTATTTTGGTAATCAATGTCTTGATAGTTAAAAGTGGGCAGAAATCCGATTTCCTCACCGATAAAGGGCTCTCCATTTTCGTACTCAATAAAGCAGGTACCTTGATTGAGGTTGAGGTCTTCGGGTTTGGTCAAGTAGATGGTGTCATTGCCGTAAAAGAAGAAGAGTTGGGAGAATTGCCTTTCGGGAATTAAAATATAGCCTTCACGAGAAATAACGCGGGTTTCGGATGGTTCCAATCCGCCAAAGTTGGTCGATCCTTCAGTGAACTCTTCGTAAAAGACGAGCCCTTCGGTTGTCGAGTGGATTTCGACTACTAAAGTGTCACCGCTGTAGGCGAAACTTCCTTCGGGGTCGGAACAGTCTGCCGTGTAGCGCAGATAGCGATTGATTTGGCCTTCTTGGATGTTATCGAGTTCGATGGTGTTCTTTGGAGTTGGATCCGCAGGAGAATTTGAATCCTTGTCGTCGGAATTGCATGAAATAGCGAAAAAAGGGATGAGGAATAATGCAAGATATTTTTTCATGTCGGTAGGTTTAATCGTTTGGTAATAGAGTGCCGAAAATTGGAAATGGTTACAGGGTGTTGTGTTTTTTTCGGTGAGCCGAAAGCGGTCTGCAAGTCTCCAGTGGTTAAGTCTGCAGTGCGTTTTTAAACGCAGAGCACTCCGAGACGGCGCGGAGATCGCTGAGAGATCCCGTTGAATTCAACTTGGTTTTTTCGGTTGTAGAGATTGTCCTTTATGGCCATTTCTTCGCGCGCTTTGCGCCTCATGAGTGCACTTTGCGGTTAGACAAGTCAAACAGATGCGGGCCACTAGCATTTTACCTAAAAATCGGTTGATCGAGTGCGGTCAGTGAGCAAAGCCAGACCGGAGCCGAGATAACCGGCTTAATCACTCAACCGATAAATCAATCCCGCTCTCACGGCTACCCCAAATGGCAGCGTTCTGATTTGCTCATTTTCGAAAATTGGTGTCATCCAACCGCGGTAACTTGGGTTGAGGCGCAGCGACATGCGTTCCGAGATGCCATATTCCACCGCTACACCTGCTTGAAAGGCCAGGTAGGTTCCTTCTATCTTTTTCATCGGTGCTATCTCCAAATCAGGTGAGCCATCTTCAAGTGTGTAGTCCATGCTTGAACCAAGGATGTGATTTACTGAGAGCCCGCCGCCTGCGGTAAACGTGAAAGGGTATAGGTTGTAGACATACTCCAAACTGATTGGAATAGAAAGATAGTTGATCTGTTGACGCGCTTGAATATTGAATTCAACAGGATCGGCATCAGGAGAAAGCGTCTCAAAACCAATTCCAAATGGGTTTTCACCCGAAGTTGAATTGTATTGTGTGCTTCCAAATGAGCTCTCGACACTACCACCGAAATCAAACTGCTCTGATCCTGTTGCCGTGTTGATCATCACTTCTACATCGCTGAATACAACCTGTGCCGAATAACTGCCTTCTTGAATCCACTGATTGTATTCCACACCTATGCTCAAGCGGAATTTTTTTCCGAGTTCGCGACTTAATTGCAATCCCGCTCCGGGAGTGATCAACCCGTTTTCAACTTTGTCGAGTTGGTTGGGAATGGCTTCGGCTCCCTCGGCTTGGGCCACAACGCGACGGTGCGTGTAATTGGCCATTCCGTATGCAAAGAGATACCAGTCTTTTCCGGGCTCGTCGAAATAATCAATTTCCCTTTCGCGACCGGTGAATTCGGGATTGACCAATGAGAAAGGAGAAATGCTCGAAAGCAGGGTGGGGTTGTATGCCAAAGATGAATGACTTCGCGAAGTCGTCGGTATCACTTCAAAATTGCCTGTTGAATTTGGTTGACTTTGAGTTGGCTCAATCGGCGTTGAAGCGTTTATGCCGAGAAAGGATTCCGAGTCACCTTTTGATTTTCCTGGATTCGGAGTTGGCTCAAAGGTGTAGCCCGCCTTTGCGGCTTGATCCGTTTTTGAGGTCGATCTATCAAGGTCGCTCGA
Source organism: Cryomorphaceae bacterium 1068 (assembly GCA_027214385.1). NCBI lineage: Bacteria > Pseudomonadati > Bacteroidota > Flavobacteriia > Flavobacteriales > Cryomorphaceae > Cryomorphaceae bacterium 1068. The sequence goes on from JAPVXR010000012.1 coordinate 64,475, forward strand.
TCGATTTACCGTTGAAGCAGCTTTAGCAAAATCCTCTCCTTGCGGATTTTCAACTAAATCTTTTCCTTGATTTGATTTCTTTTCGTTTTGCTCAGCTTCACGAATTTCCTCTGAGGCATTTCCTGCAATGTTTTTCTCATTGGTCGCCGAAGCTTTCTGAGCATTTTGGTCTGAGGTTCCGGTGGATTTCTCCTGAGTTTCGGAAGTCGATTCGCTCTTCTCCGTCTTGATTTTATTTTCCAATTCAGCCACGCGTGAATCCATATCGTAAAGACGGATGCCTATAAAGGCAGCCCCACCAATGGATATGAGCAAGAGCAGCAAGAGGAGGTAGCGCTTATTCCATGCGAATCCACTTTTGGACAATTCAGAAGAGATGCCTTCCCATACGGCGGGTGGCGGCTCCTCGGTATGACCGGCCAGCTTTTCCTGAAAGTATTTATCCAAATTGTTTTCTTCCATTACCCGTCAATTTCAAAAATCAAGGCTATTTTTTCTTGCAGCATGGCTCTGGCTCTGGTGAGCCTCACTTTGCTGTTGCTCTCGCTGATCTCCAGCTTCTCGGCCACCTCTCGGTGTGAGTACCCTTCTAATGCCACCAAGTTGAAAACCAGTCGAAAGTCTTCGGGCAGGCTTTGAATCACCGCCGTCAGGTCTTTTGCATTCATCTCGGTGGAGGGATTGGTATGCGTTACCGAATCCCATGCCATCACTTCTTGCCCGCGACTTTGCGGACGTCGACTTTTTTTGCGAATATTTTCCAAAGCGGTGTTGACCATAACTCTGCGAATCCAAGCACCAAGTGGTGCATCGGGTTTGTATTGATGCAAATCGCGGTAGACCTTCAGAAAACCATCCTGTAAGATGTCCTCCGCTTCTTCTCGGGAGGACGCATAACGCAGGCACAAGGCGAACATGACACCCTTGTGGGTATCGTAGATCGCCCGCTGGGCGTTCTTTTTGCCTTTGAGGCAAGCCTTTATAAGCTGTGTTTCATTCAGGATATTAAGAGTTGCTTCTGATGGCACCTACCAGACTAGTGCCATAAATTCAGAATGGTTACTCTAATGACGTGATTTTTCTAATTTCGCTGCAAAGCGATTCAATAAAGTCCTGAAACGGAACGATAAAAGAAGAGCGGACAGGGTCAATCCTCCAGCTAAGGCATACCAAATTCCCATGGCGCCCATAGCCGTATGATGAGAGAGGAGATAGGCTACCGGCAATACCAGTATCCAATATACTCCAAAAGTAATCCAGGTGGGTACTTTTACATCGGTCAAGCCCCGCAAGGCGCCAAGTGCAACGGCTTGAATACCGTCGGAAAGTTGAAAGACTACCGCCACGATCAACATTTTGGTGGCCAAGGCCAAAACATACGGGTCGTTGGAATAGAAGCCCGCCAATTGATCACGAAAAACGAAAATGATGATTCCGGCGACAACCATGGCAATCGCGGCCATCTTGAAAATAGTCGTTCCTGCTCTTCTCAAATTGACTGAGTCGCCTGAGCCTGCCTGGTTGCCAATACGCACGGTGGCGGCCGCCCCAAGCCCAGTCACGGCCATATAGCTCACACTCGCGATATTGATAGCCACTTGGTGCGCGGCCAGTGCCGTAGCGCTGATCATTCCTGCGAATATCGCAGCAAGGGCAAAAGCGCTAACCTCAAAAATGTACTGCAAACCCATTGGAACTCCCAGCTGCAATAGCTTTCTAGCAATCTTTTTTCGAAAAGTGAATCCGACAAGCCTTAGCCCGTTGGCTCTGAATTTTTTGCTTTTCAATACATACCAACCCATCCAGAAGACCATCAGAATTCTAGCGATCAATGTGGCCCAGCCAGCACCATTTAGACCTAGTTCAGGAAAACCGAATTTCCCGTAGATTAGAACGTAGTTCAGGGCGACATTAATCAGATTGCAGACAATGATCACCTTCATGGCCTCCTTGGTGTCGGAGAGTCCTTCGGCGAATTGCTTAAAGGTTTGAAAGAGCATCAGCGGAACGATGGTAGAGCCGATAATGATAAGGTAGGGCAAGGCGAGAGGCAAGACGCCTTCGTCTTGCTTAAGCAATGGGAGCAGGGGCAAGACCGAAAGCAATCCACCGAAGAGAAGCAGGCCCACGAGTAAATTGACCCGCATGGAGTGGCGGAGCAAAGTGCCTTGAAGGTTGGTTCTTTTTTTCCCCGCTGCCTGTGCTACGAGCGGCGTGATCCCAAATGTAACTCCGATGCCGAAGACCATAAAAATAATGTAGACGCTATTGCCAAGTGCCACGGCTGCCAAAGGCAAGGTGCCGAGCTGACCTACCATAATGCTATCGGCTACGGAGACCATAATTTGACCGAGCTGGCCGATCATAACGGGTAGCGCAATTCGTAGGTTGAGACGATAATGTTCGGCGATGGTCATTGGGGCTGCGAAAGTACAGCCATTTTGAGAAGCGAAAAGAATTAGCCCTGAGTAATTTTCAAAAGGAGTCAGTAATTATGCTAGTGGCAAATTAATCTTGACCACGTCATTTTGCAACCAACCAATACGGACTCCTTATTTTTCGTAGACTAATCAATGACGATCTTCTTTGTCACTTGCCCTTGTTCTGTTTCTATTTTTAAAAGATAGAATCCAGGTATGAGGTGGGAAATGTCTAAGTGTCCTTGGCCATTGAATATCTTGGTTTCCACTATCTGACCGAGAGAATTGAACAATCTAATTTCCGAGTAGGCCAATTCTGAATCGATGCGCAAAATATTTTGGGCAGGATTAGGGTAAATTTTAATGTATTGACTAAGGTCAATGTCGTCGGTAGACAGGTAGAATATTTCGTTGATACAAATTAGGTCGTTCGAATTGACTACGTCCACAGTACCTAAAGGGCTTGTCAGAAAAATGCAAATATTCAGCTGAACGCTGTCGCCTTGCAAGGGAGGGCCTACGCCAGTAATGTTTACCAGAGTAATGGAAACTTCATCTTGATTTGGAACCGATGTTTCAATAAGTTGCTTTCCATAAAAATCAAAACAGATCCCATCGCTTTGAACGTAATTGAGGTGGTATTCTGACGAGGGGAAAGTGCCATCGTTTTCCACTGTAACCGTCACAGTTGCTTCGAATGGGGTGTTTCCAATTTGATTTTCAATTTCCAATGCATCTATTGAAATATCTGTCAAGCCAAGATCGACATGCCACAGTGGCGCGGGCCCTTCCACACCGTGCATCTGCCAGGCTGCATGAAGATGCCAAACAGGAAATATGAAGTTGGGGACGATAAGTCCTTTTTCCCCTGAAAGAATAAAGAAATCATCATTTCCAGAAAATCCGCGGAATTGCAGTCCAGGTAAAAGTTGCAAAGGAGTGCTCATCTCAATTTCACCGACTTCATTCATTCGGTACATTGTACCGTCTTCGTAAAAATGAAAACCGTTGGGGCTACTGAATATGGCAAATTCATCTCCGCTATGTGAGATTGAACTCATCAATTCAAAATCATCATCGTAAAAACGCAGGAATTGGTTATCCAGAGTAGCCAAAGTATTAGCGCTAGCTGCCAATTGAACAACTCCATCTTCAAGCAGTATTGAATCCAATTCATTACCCAGCTGATCATATCGGTAGACGTTGTTTTGTTGCTCCATGACATAGTCTCCGATAAACCCTGTTACTCTGTCCCCACCTGCAGGTAAAGTATAGCTGCCAAGCAAATCTCCTTGTAAGTTGAAGTTGTAAACTGTTTTTGCATCACCATTAAAGTTGGCCGCCACAAATCCCCAAGAGGTGAGTGCTACATCAAAATCTTCATTTGTGAATGCAGTATTGAGCGCTCCTTCGGGTAAGATTTCATTTACTTCATTAATCAACGAGCCGTCTTCTAAGGACCTGACCTGATAAAACGCGATCGGTGCCGAACAATCACAGCAATCCTGACGGTAACCTAACACGCCAAAGTTGGAATCGTCAATGGGAATGAGTTCATTAAAAACAAGTACTTCAATTTCTTCCTCGGTGATGATTTCCCAATGATTCACCCCGAAAGGACTTTTGGCTGTGAGAGCGGCTCTGCGCGCTCCATTTTCTTGAATAGACTCTGAAAGGATAAAACTCGAATCGGGGTAAAGCAGAACATCAGTGTAATAATTAGACATTCCGCGATGAAATGTGCCCTGATCAATTTGCCCAAAAAGGCTCGCGGATACAAGTACGAGTATGCTGGAAAGGTAGAGATAGTTTTTCATCCTATGAAAATAACATTCTTGAACAGCATTTCAATGAAAAGAAATGACCTTTCTCGGATTTCTATTAACTAATGTGCTTCTAACAAAAAACCCCTTCCGCAATCTGCGAAAGGGGTTCATTCTTCTAAATGGTTGGCTTTATTTCTTTACCAAGACTTCTGACTTGTCCTTTTCGGGGTAACCGAAGAGTTCTTCCAAAGTAAGTTCCTCAAGAGTACCTAGTTCTTCCAAGACTTCTTGGTTTACCAATTCTTTGTTACCAATTACGCTGAACGTGTATGGCTTTCCTTTGATGTTGTTGTCAAAGAAAGCTTGGAGATCTTCAAAACTCATTGTCTGAAGGTTCTCGTATACTTTTTCGTTCAAGTCGTAGTCGAGACCACGCTTCTGAGCGCTGAGGTAACTCCAAAAGATAGAGGCACGCGAGGTGCGATTCGTTTCGATTTGCTTCATGGCGGCATCGCGAGCTGACTCGAATTGAAGATCGGCACGTGGCATATCGTTCATCAAAGTCATCATGGCGTTGGTAGCCTCCGGTAATTTATCTACCTGAGCACCAATGTAGGCACGCACGTAGTGGCTGTCGTCTTTTTCAGAAGGCATCGTAAAGTAGCTGTAGGCTGAGTAAGCCAAAGCTTTTGATTCGCGAATTTCTTGGAAAACGATCGATGACAATCCGCTGCCGAAGTACTGATTGAAGAGGTTTACTTCGGGAGCCAATTCAGCATCAAACTTAGGTCCTTTGGCAGTCATCAATAGCTCGCTTTGTACCATGTCGTAATCCACGAAGTATACTTTGTTGTCGTCAATGGCAATTTCCTCGTAAACTTTCGCTTCAGGGTAATCCTTTAATTCAGCAGGAACCTTGTGATACTCGTTGATGGTCGCCATTGCTTCCTTGTAGTCTTGCGGGCCGTAGTAGAACATCTTGTGCTTGTAAGAAGTGATTTCTTTCAAGCGGTTCACCAATTCTTCAGGCTTGATGTTTCTCAACTCTTCCTCAGACATGATGTTCTTAAGCGGATTGTCAGATCCGTACTGGGCGTATTGCGACATGGCATTGAAGAGAATCTGTCCTTTGCTTTTCATTGCATCCTGGCGCTCTTTGAGCATCCCTTCGATCATATCGTTCATCGCTTGCTCGTCAGGCTCTACATTTGCCAATACTTTCTCGAAAAGCTGAACGCCTTCTTCCAAAGACTCATTGAGTCCTGTAAGAACCACGTAAGAACGATCGCGTGAGCTGAAAACGTCGAAGCTCAATCCGAGTTTGAACAATTCCTTGCGAAGCTCTTCGGCCGTCATGTCTGACGTTCCCAAGTAGGGGAGGTACTCAACTGCCAATGGCAAAAGTTGATCATTGTCCGTTCCCATATCGAGAATGTAGTAAAGGCTGAAAAGGTCGTTGTTTTCGTTTTTGATATTGTAAAACTCAACACCATTGTCAAATGCATCTTTGGTGATGGCTTTATCGTAATCTACGAATACGGGGTCAATTCTTCCCGACTCAACGCTATCCCATGCCAAGTAAAAGTCTGACTGAGTTTCACGATCTATTTCCACGGGAGTGATTTGAGGCTTCTCAACTTTAGTGGCATTGTTCTCTCCTAAACGTTTGTTTACTTGCACGTAGTTTTCGCCAAACCATTCATTGGCAAAAGCCACGATATCTTCTTTGGTGAGCTTGGCCATATTGTCGTATTGACCAACCACGGCATCCCACTCTTCGCCGTAGATAAAGGCGTCAACCATTTTTCCTGCTCGGCTCCAGTTGCTTTCAGACTGCTTAAGCTCTCTTAGCTTCATATCGTTTACCACGGCTTCCACCATCCAGTCTTCAAATTCTCCGTTTTTGATCATCTCTACTTGGCCGCGAAGCAATTCTGCCACTTCGTTCAAGTCCTGACCATCACGTGGATTCCCGCTAAGCATCAACATGCTGTAGTCCTTTAGAATAGTAGGAGAACTGTATGCGCGAAGAACTTTTTGCTTTTGTACCAAATTAAGGTCGATCAAACCGGCTTGGCCGTTCGAAAGAATTCCATCCATGACTGAAAGCTTCATCGCTTCAGGAGTTCCGGCTCCCGGCAGGCGGTAACCGATGTTCACAAACTCGGCCTGAACACCGGTGATGTCTTTCACGATGGGTTCTGCAATCGGAGCTTCTTGAGCTACTTCGAATGCAGGAACAACTCCTTTTTCATAGTCGCCGAAGTATTTTTCGATAAGCTCAACCGTTTCGTCAGGATCGATATCTCCCGAAAGAACGATCGCCATATTGTTTGGCAAGTAACGCTCCTTGAAGTAAGCGTGAATTTTCTCCATTGAAGGATTCTTCAAATGCTCACTTGTACCAATAGTCGTTTGCGTGCCGTACTGGTGAGTTTTGAACATCTCGCCCATCATCATGTAATATGCCTGACGGTAGTCGCTATCTTGAGTTCTATTGTACTCTTCGTATACTGCTTCCAGCTCTGTGTGGAAGAGGCGAAGAACCAATTCTTTAAACCTTTCGGATTCGAGTTTGGCCCATTTTTCCAATTCATTGGCAGGCACATCGTTGATGTAAACAGTCTGCTCGTACCACGTATAGGCATTGGTTCCTTGAGCACCCAGTGAACCGATCATTTTGTCGTATTCATTAGCGATGGCGAATTTTGCCGCTTCACCTGATATGCTGTCAATCTGCGCGTAAATCGCTTTTCTTTCAGCCATGTCCGAGGTGTTTCTGTGGGCCTCGTAGAGATCAGAAACTTGCGAAATGAGCGCTTGTTCGGCATCCCAATCCTTTGTTCCGTATTCGGAAGTACCCTTGAAAAGCATGTGCTCTAAATAGTGAGCGAGTCCCGTAGCGTCGGCAGGGTCTTGCTTGCTTCCCGTGCGAACCGCAATTTGGGTGACAACGCGTGGCTCGTCTTTGTTTACAGACATGTAAACTTTGAGGCCATTGTCCAACGTGTAGATCATGGCACCGAGTGGGTCACCTTCTACCGTTTCGTAAGTGTACTTGCTGTTTTCAGCGTCATTTCCTCCCTCTTGAACACAAGAAACTAAGAAGAGAACAGGCAGAAGCCAAAGCATTTTGAGCAGATTCTTCATGGTTTTACTTTGATTTTTTCGTAAATGGATTTAGCGCGCGAAGCTAAGTGTTATCTATGAAACCGAAGCGTTTCGGCTATTAATATTCGTTAAATACCAATCAGGAATACAGGGGTAGTCATTTCTTAAATTTGCCAAGGGGTTCTAAATTTCTATTTTCCATCCCTACTTTTAATCCCATTCTACCATGAGACAGATTTTATTATGCACTGCAATATTTTTTCACTTATCATCATTCTCTCAGGAATGGGAGGGTATTTGGGAAATTGAAGAATTTGGTGATACCATCAATTTCGAAGAAGAAACATTTCAGATTCAAATTGATACCTCCTCAACCAATCTTTGGCAAATTGGTGTGCCTTCTAAACCCATCCTTGACTCAGCGTATTCGCCGGTAAACGCACTAATTACAGATACGATTAATTCATATCCTACTTCCAATCATTCTTACTTTGATGTGGTTTTTGTTTCTGAAGACCATCCTTATTTTTTAGCTGAGCAGCTACATTTTGGTTTCACTCATAAATACGATACTGACTCTTTAAGGGATGGTGGTTTTGTCACAATTTCGGTAGATAATGGAGTAAACTTCGACAATGTATTCGAATATGACGTTGCATCCTATTTTATACCACCTGCAGATAACTCTGTAAATCTTTACACTGAGACTGATACATTGTACACAGGCGAGCCCGGTTTTTCAGGTTCCAGCGATGGATGGGTAAATACAATGATGGGTTGGAGTACTCTGTATTTGTCAACAGATGAAATCGGTTCGGCCAAAGGAGGTTGGGAAATCGACACTGTTCTCGTGCGTTTTAATTTCATTTCCGATTCAATAGCAGAGTCTAAGGACGGATGGATAATTGATGATTTTTATATTTTCAAGGTAGACGTTCTTTCAAACGTCAGAAATACTACAATCGCTCAATTCAAGATTTTCCCAAATCCGGCTACGGATATGATAACGGCTGAAACAGAAAAGGATTACCAGAATTTGGAAATGAAGATTCGAAGTATTTCGGGGAGTGAAGCTGTAAGAAGGGCTTATGGAAATGGTAATAGAGTTCAATTGTAAAATTTGAGCTTGGAGTCGGGAATTTACTTGATCTCACTATACGGTGATGGTGAATTTATAGGCACTGCACGTTGTGTGATGCAACGGTGAACAAGCAAGCCCCGTTGAGAGTTGTCAAATGGAAACCTCTATCTTTGACCATCTGACACTTTGATATGAAAATAGGAATAGTACTTTACCCCACATTTGGCGGTAGCGGTGTAGTGGCGACGGAATTGGGGAAAGCGCTTGCGCAAAGAGGACACCAAGTTCATTTCGTCTCTTACAATCAACCGGTTCGGCTTGGTTCGTTTACCCAAAATCTCTTCTACCACGAGGTGATTGTTTCTGAATACCCATTGTTTGACTACCCGCCTTATGAGACGGTTTTGGCTAGCAAGCTCGTGGATGTCGTGAAGTTTGAAAAACTCGATTTGCTTCACGTACACTACGCGATACCTCATGCATCCGCAGCCTATATGGCCCAGCAGATTCTGGCTGAAGAAGGCATTCACATTCCATTTATTACGACTTTGCACGGAACAGATATCACACTGGTAGGTCGTGACAATAGCTTTGCACCTGCCATTACTTTTGCCATTAATAAGAGCAACGGTGTAACGGCAGTTTCGGAGAGTTTGAAAAACGATACTTACGAGCACTTCGACATTAAGAACGAAGTTGAAGTGATTCCCAACTTTATCTGTCCGGAACATTACCTTCCTCGTCCCGAGAAAGACTTCAGAAAGGATTATGCTCCTAATGGAGAACGCATTGTAACGCATATCTCGAATTTTCGTCCTGTAAAACGGGTAGAAGATGTAGTGCGCGTTTTCAAGAAAATACTTGATGAGGTTCCGGCTAAGTTACTTTTGGTGGGTGATGGTCCTGATCGACATCGAGTTGAACAACTTTGTCGAGAACTCGGTACTTGCAAGCATACGCACATCATTGGTAAATTGAAAAAGCCCGAAGAGGTACTTGGTATCTCAGACCTCTTCATTCTCCCTTCTGAGAAGGAGAGCTTTGGGTTGGCTGCGCTTGAGGCAATGGCTTGCGGAGTCCCCGTAATATCGACCAATACGGGAGGACTACCCGAACTAAATGTGGAGGGTCTCAGTGGACACTTAAGCCCTGTGGGTGATGTGAATGATATGGCTGTGAATGCCATTAAGATTCTGAAGGAAGATGCTGTTCTAAATGAGTTTAAAAGCAACGCTAAGGCTCGAGCATATGACTTCAGTATCGACAAAATATTGCCGCTTTACACCAACCTTTACAACCGCGTACTGGAAAAGCAAAAGGAAATGATCGCATAGAAATGGCAAAACCTTCTGTAAAAGTTCTCGACCCGAAAGTGAGTTACACAAAGACGGGGGAGCAGCTCAGAGTTATCGTATTGGGAAAGATCGAACGCTGGAAAGAGGCGCTACTCATGGCATGGGTAGCTGCTTGGATTTTCTGCGGAGGGATTGTCTTCCTTGAATGGCAAAGAGCCACAGACGATGAAACACAAGTCGCCTTTTTTGCTTTCTTGGTCTTTTGGGCCTATTTCCTTTGGCGTGCGGGGCGCACCATGCTCTATCGTATGGGTGGAAATGAGTTGATTGAAGTCAACGCGGATGAACTCATTTTGAAAAAGAGCTTCTTCACTTTTGGCAAAACCAAGTCGTACTTTTTGGAGAATATTGATGATTTCAAACCCGTTAAACTGTCGAAGACCTCATTTGTCTACACCTACGAAAACGGTTGGTGGAATCTTGGAGGCGAGAAATTGAGTTTTAGGTACCAAGGACGATACGTAAAGTTTGCCATGCAAGTCGACGAGAAAACGGTGACTACCATTTACTCATTAATCCATCGACAAATCAAAGAGAACATCAAAAGGAAGTCTTAAAGGCAATTCCGGAAAGCCTTGTCGTAGCCGTTCCCTCCTGATTTTCTTCCAATGTCAATTGACGCGCAGTCTCTCCATCCAGCACTAAATCAAGTCCTTTGATTTCTCCGAATGGTATTCCCTCCTCATTCATCTTTTGGGACAAATCGGAAAAATCAAATTGGGCAATTGCACCTCTTAAAATTTCATTCAGTTTTATACGATTTTGAACCCGCGAAGAGTTTGTCCTGAAGCGTGTATCAGCAAATATGTTGGCTAAATTCAATACTTTGGTCAGTTGACCGAAGTGTTTCTCGCTTCCGATAGCAAGGACAAATCGTACTCCGTCTTTGGTTTCAAACCAGTCGCCATATGGAGCGATGTTGGGATGTGCCGTTCCAATGGGTTGAGCCACTTTCCCCGCCATCAAATAATTGGAGGCTTGATTAGCCAATGCCGCAAGAGAAGCGGCTTCCAGAGAGCAAATCGTATAAGAGCCTTCCCCTGTTCGTTCTCGATGAAGCAAGGCCAAAAGTGCCGCTTCCTTTAGTTGGTGTCCCGCGAGTACATCGATCAGTGCCACCGGAAGTTTAGCAGGATTATCAGAGTCTGTACCCGTCATAGATATCCATCCGGTTTCAGCCTGGAGCACCACATCGTAGGCGGGCCTTTCTTGATTCTCATACCCTTTCAGGTCGAGGAAAATCACTTTTGGATTTTCATTTTGAACGGTTTGGTAGTCGAGCTTAAACTTCTTTGCTACTCGCGGCTGGAAGTTGGAAATGATGAGGTCTGCTTCTTTGACTAGATTCGATATTTCGGCTATATCTTGTTTGTCAGTGAGGTCGGCCATGAGAACATTCTTCCCATAATTCACTGAGGCGTAATAGGCCGAAGTACCGCTTTCCGATTCTCCCGTCACGCGCCACCCGCGTGTCACATCCCCTTTCGTGCGTTTATTTTCTACTTTAGTGACCTCGGCGCCAAGCTCGGCAAAGAAGGTGCCCACAGCAGGGCCTGCCAGAACGCTGGCCAATTCCACTACCTTTAATCCCTTGAAAAAATCTCTCATGAATCGAATGGTATTTCTATTTGGATTGAGCTCGGCCATTTGTCTTTTGGCTTGTGCTCCGACTAATGTTCACAAAGATGTGGAATCTGTACAAACGACTGTTCCTGTTCATGAAAAAACAGCGTCGAGTTCGCATTCTGAAGTGACCATAGGCCAAGGCGATAACGTTTCGGAGATTTTTAAAAATCTTTCCTCTGACGTGAGGACGATCAACTTCGAACCGGGTGAGTACATCGCTTGGGATACACTACATCTTCCACGCACGGGTGGACTGGTCATCATTAATGGAAATGGATCCGATCTGAAGCTTACAAGTATGGGGTTTTACTCCATGCCCAGCTCAAAAGATGAAGCAATGCTTTACAATCATACGCGCTATTTGATCAAAGACTTCTCGTCGATTTCTGGAGGAGAGAAGGGCGTTATGCTCGGATCATCGTTCAACACGGTTATCCAAAACATCGAATTTGTGGGGCAGAAAAATGCCGCTGTTGATTTGGTCTTCTGCCTGATGTGCATCGTTGAGAATATTCTGGTTACGAATAATTTCCACGACGGAATAGTGTTGCGGACGGGAAGAAATATTGACACCAAAGAGATAGAGTGGGACAGGGCAGGAGTAAACAATTCACAATGCAATCATACTGAAGTCCGCTCGTGCAGGGTCTATAATCGCAAGGGTTGCACGGGCACTTCATTTAAAATACTTCAGAGTTCAGGCGTGCGATTGGTCAATTGCATTTCTGAAGGTTGGCCCAATAAGCGAGCTGTGTACTTCGACGCCCTCGGAGCCACAACTGCTAAGTATTTTACCATTGAGAATTTTCACTTAGAGCATATTCCCGAAGAAGGCGGTCTCTGCTTTCGGAATTTCGGAAGCTTAATTGAAGTGGATGGTTTCTTCGTTCAGAAGGGAAGTGCGACTTCTCCCGTCATTAAAATTGAGAATAACGGCAGCTATGTCTTCCGCAACTTTCCGTATTGGCCGGGAAGGGCTTGGATTGCTTCCAGCAAATCACCCAGCGTAGTGATGGAAAACTGTCCTGTCGGAATGTATAAGATTGACAGCTATTGGAGGAATACCGATAAGGAAGGCGAGAAGATTTTTCAAGGGTATTTCAAAGCAGATAAAATGTTGCGGCCATAAAAAAGCCGACTCTCTCTCTGAGTCGGCTTGAAACTAGTATACTTCTTAGTTTCTTTTAAGCTGCTTGAGCCGTCTGTTTATTGACGGGCTTCTTACGTTTCTTGTAAGTTTTCTTTGGCATCGTGCGGTAAATCACATCCCAAAGTGGAGTGGATACACCAAAGGCGATGGTATCATCCTTGTAGTGGTGAATACTGTGGTTGATCCAAAGCACATTCAAGCTATTTTTTGGTGGCTTAAAGGCGTGTATCGAGTAGTGCACGAAAAGATAAAGAGCGTACCCCATGATAAAGCCCGGAAGAAAAGTGAATACGTAGGTTCCAATTGTAAAGCGAAATGCAAAGAATAGAACGGTAAGTATCATAATTGCTGCCGCGGGAGGCATGGCGAGTCTGGTTTTGTCTCTTGGGTATTCGTGGTGAACGCCATGAAACATGTATTGGATGCGTTCTTTGATCTTATTGGTTGGAAGCATGTGAAAAATATGTTTATGCATAACATATTCAAACCATGTCCAGAAAATCAGTCCGAAGAAGAAGATTCCAATTCCTTCTAAAACTCCGGTGTAACCATTTGAAAAATTGATGTACAACATAACAGCCGACCCTACAAAGTAGATTGTTAAAGGCACGGAGATATGAGTCCTAGCTAACTTCTCAAGAATGGGATTCTTAAAAAGAGCAGTAGTTCCTTGTTCCTTGGGTGAGTGTTGCATTTAAAGTAATTTTAGACAAATATATTTTGATTCTTTAAACTGTCGAAGTTTTCAATCCTGATTTTTCCTTTTAGAGCGGTTTATAACCTAAATGTGGTATAGAATTTTCCATTCTGAGAGAAGTGTTGAAAAGTTTGTGAATCCGGATTATTTCCTACTTTTGCCGCTCAATTTTGCCCGGGTGGCGAAATTGGTAGACGCGCACGCTTGAGGGGCGTGTGAGCTTACGCTCATGCTGGTTCGAGTCCAGTTCCGGGCACATCAATGAAAGTCGGTTCAGAAAGAACCGGCTTTTTTTGTTTTGAGCTCTGACTTTCTTAATCTTGCTTCACCTTTTTGATTGGCTATGAACATGAACAACCTCCTGTTTTGTAAGCGACAATACGTTAGCATTTTGCACGTCTGCATTTTGTTCTTTATTCCCTTTTTTCTCAAAGCTCAATTGGCTGAAAATTCAGAGTTTAAAGCGGTTGAAATCGAGAAAGTCACTGAGTTGGACTTCGTCGTTTCCGATTCTTTATATGAAGAAGAAGATGGTGCGATATACCTCTACAATACGGGTCGTTCAAAGTTAGAATACGACCCGAGAGGGAAGCCTGAGTTAACATTGGTAAGAAAGTTTCGCATCTTGGTATTAAATGAGAAAGGACTAAATATGGCTGACCGAGCCATTTTTCTTTACATCGGTGAAAATGATGCCCAAACCATTTCGGGTGTGCATGGAAAGGTTTATAACTTGGCAAACGGGCAGGTGGAAACGGAGAAGCTTAAAAATTCAGATTGGCAGTTACATGAATACAACGATGAGTATAAAATCGCTCGGATCACATTTAGAAATGTGAAAGTTGGCAGTATAATCGAGCTCGAATATGTGGTTTATGATCCCTTCGTATTTCGTATGGATGATTGGGATTTCCAGCTTGAAGAACCTGTGGTCTACAGTCAGTATCAAGTTTCATATCCGGGCAATTTTGGCTATAAAATCCTCAAGTTGGGTCATCACCCATTGGATCAGTCAAAGACTTTTACTAAAAGGGTTCTGCGTGGTGCTGGCGTAGCCGCTAGTTTTGATTATGATCAAGTGAACTATCTCTTTTCAGCGAAGAATATACCTGCATTAAGGTCAGAGCCTTTTATTGATTCTCCCGAAAATTACAGGGCCACTATTTTGACCGAATTGCATTACTTCGATAATGAACGGACGGGGGAACGGACGTTCTTTTACAATAATTGGCTCGACTCGGTAGATGAGTTTTATAAAAACGGTAAGAACCAATTTTACCTTGATGCAGAAGATTTAGGTGGATATTTTAAAGTCGAAAGTGATGACCTTTCCGAAAATGAAAAAATTAAAGATATATACGATCAAGTTCGTTCTGGTTTGCGCTCTTCGGGAGAAGAGGGCCGGATTACGATGGACCGTCGCCCTAAAGAAGTCGTTCTTTCAGGAACCGCTTCGGCCAATGAGATCAACATGATTTTGGTAAGTGCATTACGCAAGAATGGCATCGAAGCTTATCCCTTTCTATATGCCAAGCGAAACCGCAAAAAGGTATTGTCAGAATTTCCCATTTTCACTCAGTTTTACTCAATTATGGCCATTGCCTATGTGGACGATTCATATACTTTGCTAGATGCTTCTGATATAACCCTCACTCCCGGAGAGATTGGCGAAATGTCATACAATGGTGAAGGACTTTCGGCAAAACCGAAATCCCCTAGATGGTTTCCTCTCAAGAGCAGGCTCCCATCAAATCAAAGATGCTCTGTTGAGCTCTCGGAGGTGGACGAAACATCTGTAAATGGAGAAATGAGAGTAACCCTTTCGGGAATTTATGCAGATAGAGTAAGGCACAAATTGTCTGATACCGAGGTATCTGATCTGGGAAATTATTTTAAACTTTCAGAAGGCGTGACTTTAGAGTATGTGGATAGCAATGTAAACGAGTATGTTGACAAGCTGGAAATCAATTTTAAAATCTCAATTTCTTTGGAGACGTTTGGAGGTTCTTATGTTTTTCCTGCTGTTGTCGTAGAGCCTATCACAGATAATCCATTTGACAAAAAGAATCGAAAATACCCCGTTGTGTATCCGGACAGATGGCAAGAGTCCTACACCTGTTTGCTGCGACTTGACGCTGAAAAATACGATGTGATTGTACCGGATTCTAAGAATCTCATCCTACCCGGTGAAGAAGCAGAATTGAGTTTTGCCGCGTCATACAATTTTGGAAGCTTGGTGGTGAGAAGCACTGTAAAAATGAATGAGGATCAATACTCCTTGGATAAGTACACCTCCCTTCGAACATTCTATGACCATGTTGTAGGAGCTCAAACATCATTTATAGAAATCCAGAAAAAGTGATGCGTTTTACCATTCTCCTCGCTGCCTTAATGACTGGTCTGAATACGCAAGCAATTAGTATCAATGCGATTATTGAAAAATCGAATACAACCCTTGAGGTTCGGTCGGAGAAGAAAATTCGAGAAAGCGTCCATCGAAGAATCCGGATTATTTCCGAAAAAGGAAATGAACATGCTCAACTTGCATTTTATGAAGACGATTTTAGAGAAATGCGTCTATACGATGTCAATGTATTCAATTCAACAGGTCAGTTGGTACGCACCTTCCATAAAAAGGATTTTTCAGAACAAATGGGTCTGGAGCAGTTAAGCAGTTATGATGAATTGAGGATTTTCTATCTGGACGCTTCGCTATCGAGATATCCATATACCATAGAATACACCTACACCTTTGAAAGAGACTATATCTTCGATTACTCTTGGTCGGCAGCCATGTCTGACTACACGATAACGGTAGATCGGGATCTCACTTTTTCTTTGCCTGAGGAAATGGAAGTCAGTATGTTTTTCGACAGTACGGAAGTCATTCATAGCCAAGTATTGGATGATGGAATTGTGATTCATTCGTTTCGTGCTGACTCCGCGAGAAGCTTGGTCTATGAGCCCTACTCACCTCTCAACGAAAAAGGCAGGGTTCAATTAATTTTTAACACGTTCAATTTCAACGGTTACAAGGGGTCTTTTGAATCGTGGAGTACTTTCGGGCTCTGGATGAATGATTTGTGGGCGGATCGCAATCAGCTTTCTCGCAGTGCATTCGATGCTGTTTATCCAAGTGGCTATGAACACTTGTCTCCTAAAGAACGGGCAAGAGTGGCTTATCGCTATATCCAGAAGAATATGAGGTATGTGGCTATTACTTATGGTATGGGTGGATTTCAGACCATGGAAGCCAATGATACCTTTAAGAAAGGCTACGGCGACTGCAAAGCACTCACCAATTTTATGCATTCGGTTCTGGCTTATGCCGATGTTGAATCTTTTCCTGCACTGGCTTATGCAGGTAGCAACCCGGTTAAAATCTATCCGGATCGTCCCACCAACTCATTTAATCATGTGATTCTTTGCATTCCCTTGGATGGTGATACCCTTTGGACTGAATGCACGAGCAACAGGTCACCATTTAATTATTTGTCTGATTTCACCGATGACCGCTACGTGATGTTGATGACACCTACAGGCGGAAAGCTTGTGAGAACTCCTAATTATTCAGAGATGGATAATTCACAAGAAAGAAATGTACTAATCGATATCTCCGCAAATGGTTCGGCAATGGTGAACTTTGAAGGTACTTATAGAAATTTGGCTATTGATCGTTCTCCCTTTTATAGAAAAGAAATGGCCGGATTTAAAAATGAGCGAGCAATGGAGTTAGCTTCCATTATGAAGTCATTTGATGTGGAGGAAATTGAAGTTGATCTGTTTCCACAAGACCAGCCCATTATGAATGTCAATGCTCAAGTGAAGGATCGGTTGTTTGCGAAGCGAATGGGGAGTAAAATGCTGGTCAAACCTTTTCTTTTCAAAGATCGTTTTCCTGTTTTTGAAGATGATGCCCGAGAAAATGATATCTACTTTCGCAGGGGATACTCATCCATAGATACCATTCAAGTTCTTTTTCCTGAGCACTTGCATCTGAACGGCCCCATTGAAAACCAATCCATACACACGGAGTTCGGTGAGCTTGAATTAACAGCAGTAGAGAGTGATCAAAAAGATGGGGTCATGCTCATTCGAAGGTTCTCTTTTCCGTCAGGATTATACGCCAAGGATGAATATGCCAAAGTCAAAGAATTCTTTGAAGCCATGGAGCGAACCAACACGATAAGCCTTGTTTTAGTTCCTTAATTGATTCACTTACATCAGTCTTTGTTGGCAGAGGACTTTGATTCGACTATCTTTATGGAGTGGTAAAATTGCTGTGCAGTTTTAA
Organism: Cryomorphaceae bacterium 1068; assembly: GCA_027214385.1. NCBI lineage: Bacteria > Pseudomonadati > Bacteroidota > Flavobacteriia > Flavobacteriales > Cryomorphaceae > Cryomorphaceae bacterium 1068. The sequence goes on from JAPVXR010000012.1 coordinate 81,975, forward strand.
TTCAAAATCTTGCTTCCATGCCTGCCAAATCACGCCCAATCAACATACTTTTTGCCGTCACGATCATTCTGGCGTTAATGTTTTTCGGGAGGTCTGTTTTAGTACCATTGGCATTTTCGGTTCTCATCGCTTTTGTGATATATCCAATTTGCCTGAGGTTAGAACGATTTGGCCTTGGTAGAGTCGGCTCTATCCTAATTGGCGAGTTGCTGGTTTTTATACTCTTCGGAGGATTGGTGCTTCTATTGATCTGGCAGTTTAGTGAATTCCTTGATCAATGGCCTATGATCAATGCCAAGTTGCAGGCAGCTATCAATCGAGTAAACGAAATTGCAGTCGAACAATATGCCGTTCCTGCAGACGAGCAGCTGGGCTATTTGCAGTCTCTGCTATTTGAAAACACCAATCGTCTTTTCGCTTTTTTGCAAAATCTTCTTTTTGTTTCTGCTACAGGATTGGTGATGCTGGTACTTATTCCATTTTATACCGCTTTAATCCTTTACTACAGAGGTTTATGGATCAAGTCTCTGGTAGCTGCCACCGGTGAGCAACATCGACAAAAAGTACTTCGGCTGGTGAAAGGCTCCATTCAGAAGTATTTCGATTTCGTAAAAGGAATGCTTTTGGTTTATCTCATTGTGGGTATTTTGAATAGTTTCGGACTAGCCATTCTTGGTGTTCCCCACCCAATTCTTTTTGGTGTGATTGCCTCCTTACTCACTTTCATTCCCTATTTCGGAATAGTGGTCGGCGCGCTCTTGCCAATGGCCGTGTCATGGGTGACTTTCGACAGTATATGGTATCCCATCGGTGTAGCTGCCATATTCACCATAGTTCAGTACTTGGAGGCCAATTTCATTTTTCCTCTGGCGGTGAGCGTAAAGCTGAAGGTCAATACTTTGGTCAGCATAGTGGCTATTTTTGCGGGAGCCCTTATCTGGGGTCCTGCGGGTATGATTCTATTCGTTCCCTTTCTGGGCATTCTCAAGCTTATTGCTAAGGAGGTGGAAGGCTGGGAGCCACTGGCTATTTTTCTGGGAGATGGAAGCGAAGACAATCTTGAAGAACTTTCGGAATAGATTCTGAGCAAAGTCTTTCATCATCATCTTTTCGATCTGCTTTAAGTGGTGATTCACTCCTTCTCAGTTTCTCTCACAAGCAGGTAGAGAGCATTGATTTGCCTTAACTGAGAAGAATGGAATTGGTTGATTCTTTGACCAATATTTTTCTACATCAGTTTGTGTTGCTTTCCAAAAATTGCAGACTTTCGTCCCATGGAGCATCTTAAAGATTTTATGGAGTACCTCAAGGTGGTTTGGTTTGCCAATAGCTACGCAAGGATGATCGTGGCTGTGGGTATACTCATCCTCACGATAGTGGTGAATATGCTGTTCGTAAAGGTTTTCAACAGCTTTATCCGTCGAAGGACAGATGATATGCACAATGACCCCACCAATTATAAATTTTTACGGCATGCTATTGTGGCCCTTATATATGTCGTCGGAGTGAGTGCAGCGATTTATTCCATACCTAGTTTAAGGACACTTGCCAGTTCGCTTTTGGCAGGTGCAGGAATTTTGGCAGTAGCAGTAGGTTTTGCTTCGCAACAGGCTTTGAGCAATATGGTAAGCGGTATTTTCCTCATTATGTTTAAGCCTTTTCGGGTAAACGATCGAATTACTATTCAGAGTAATATATCGGGCGTGGTTGAGGATATTTCACTTCGACACACTGTCATCCGTAATTTTGAAAACCGACGAGTCATCATACCTAATTCCATTATTGGAAATGAAGTTTTGGTGAATGCCGATTATGAAGAGGCACTCATTTGTAAGTGGATTGATATGGGGATTGGCTATGGAGCAGATTATAAATTGGCCAAAAAGATCATCCAGGAAGAGGCGATGAAGCATCCCTTTTTTATCGACAACCGCACTCCTGAAGAAAAGGAAGAAGGTGTTGATGCCGTTCGTGTACGTGTATTGAATTGGGGCGATTTCTCCATAAATATCCGCGCTTGGGTTTGGACGGCCGATAACGGTGCCGCTTTTCAATTGGGCTGCGACTTATACGAGAGCGTCAAGGAGCGTTTTGACGCCGAAGGAGTGGAGATTCCTTATCCGTACAGAAATGTGGTGCATCACAATTTGCCAAAAGACGAATAACCTCATTCCAAAAAAAATGCGAAGTGTCGACCTTATGTACTCTGAGCGATGTATAGATAAAGCGGCATTCCCAAAGTGATGTTAAATGGGAAAGTAATGGCCAGAGCCATTGGTAAGTACAAGCTTGGGTTAGCCTTAGGCGCAGCCAGGCGCATGGCTGCAGGTACGGCGATATAAGAAGCACTCGCCGCCAAAATCGCGAAGAGTAATCTGTTTCCCAAACTTTCGGTAAAAGTACCGCTGAATACGGCTACTGCACATCCATTGATCACAGGTATAACAATGGCAAATATCAGCGCAAACCAACCTTTTTTCATAAAAGAGGAAAGCTCCTTTCCGCTGGTAATTCCCATATCCAGTAGGAATACCGCCAAGAACCCTTTGAAAATATCGGTAGTAAATGGCTTGATTCCTTCGGCTTGGGCATCACTGGCCAGATAGCCTATCACCAAACTTCCGATGATGAGTAATACACTTCCATTGGTGACTGAGTGTTTTAATACCTTTCCCAGTGGTGGCTTATCGGTATTGTCTTTATTAAACAGGCTAATGAGCAGTACACCGATAATAATCGAAGGAGCCTCCATTAGTGCCATTACGGCTACCATATGTCCGTCAAATGGTATTTTTTCCAACTCCAAAAAAGAGATAGCCGTCACAAATGTCACCGCACTCACAGATCCATAGGCGGCGGCAATAGCGCCTGAGTTCCACACATTGAACTTGCGGCGGAGAATGAAATACGCGTAAATCGGTACGACCAGAGCCAAGAGAATTCCAAAAAGGAGTGAATAAGCTATTTCCGTGTCAAAGTGGCTGTGTGAAAGTTCTTGTCCACCTTTGAAGCCGATGGATAGGATGAGGTACATCGAGATAAACTTCGAAGAGTTGGGAGGTATCGCTAAATCGCTTTTCAGCTGAACGGCTATAATGCCTAAGAAGAAAAATAGTAGTGCCGGATTGGTGAGATTGTCGGCTAGTAAATGCAGGTCCATAACTACTCTGAATTTCCCCGAAGTTAAACTTGGAAGGAAGTTGTGCGATAGGTTTTAGGCTGCAGTTATCAACGACCTTTGTTAGGAATTTCTGTTTTCGTTCAACCACATGATTCTCTGCACCTGTATACATGTATATATTTGTTCTCATGTCTGAGAAATCGAATAGAGCGAAGTTTTACATCATTCCATGGGCCCTGAGTGCTGCTTTTCTCATCCGAGCCATGATACTTCGCGATAGCGCGGCGACTTATGCTACGGATAATCTGAGTATTTGGCAATCGACTTCTTTTTACTTTGTGCTCTCTTCAGTTGGTTTCATTTTGGGGCTCTATTTTCTCACACGGAAAGGTGGGAAATCAGAATCAGATTAAATCCGATATCAACCGTATTAAACTATGTTCATGAGTATTGTAAGAATCATTTTCGCCATCATTTTGCCACCACTGGGAGTATTTCTCACGGTAGGATTGGGTAAGCATTTCTGGATTAATGTGCTTTTGACCATTCTGGGCTTTGTACCGGGCATTGTGCATGCCGTCTGGATTATTGCCAAGAATGATGCATAGATTTCGTCATTGCAGGCCAACTGTATCATTTCAAATGACAAACAGGAGTATCGGTCTGAGAACCGATAACATGAAATATCGCCTCTAGAACCGATATTTGGTATTATCGGCTTTAGAGCCGATAAATTAGATTATCTGCTGAGAAGCCGATATATTCGTGATATGATTGCAATCATCACAGGAGATATTATAAACTCCACCGAAGACGATTCGACTCAATGGCTGTCGCTCCTTAAGAAGGTTCTGAATCGCTATGGGAAAAGTCCCGAACGATGGGAGATTTTCAGAGGAGACAGTTTTCAGTTGGAGGTTGAACCCAAAAATGCCTTGCTCACAGCCTTTCATATCAAGGCGTGTATCAAGCAAACGGGTAGCAGAGATGTCAGGATGGCCATTGGCATTGGTGAGGCCACCCACAAGGCAGCGCGCATTTCAGAATCCAATGGTTCGGCCTACGTACGATCGGGAGAAAGCTTCGAGGAATTGAAAAAACAAACCCTTGCCATTCGCACAGAGAACGAAGACATTGATGAAACCATCAACCTTATGTTGCAACTGGCTCTGCTCATCGCAGATAATTGGAGCTCGGCGGTGGCGACAATAGTCAATGCATCCATCGAGAACCCCGACAAGCCGCAAAAAGAACTCGCGAAGCTTTTGAATAAATCTCAAAGTAGTGTGAGTGAAGCCATGTCGCGCGGAGGATATGGTGAGATGATGAAAGTGCATCAATATTATTCCAAACGAATCGATAGGCTATGACTCTCCTCTTTATAAAAATGCTTTTGGCCCATGTCTTGGGAGATTTTGTTTTTCAGCCAAAGGGGTGGGTAGAGCATAAGCTAAAACGGCGGCATAAATCCAAGTATCTATACTTCCATATACTGATTCACCTGGCCGCCCTATTAGTCGTATTTCGTTTTGACTTCAGTTATTGGCCTGTCTTTGTGGTTGTCCCGATCAGTCATCTCGTTATCGATTTGATTAAAATAAACCTAAATAAAAAGGTGAATATCCGTAGGCTGTTTGTGTCTGATCAACTCGCTCATATCGGGGTGATTTTGGCCCTGACATTCTATTATTTTCCTGATTTTTCAATTTCACAAGAACTGTTTTCTGAGGGAGCTCTTCTTCTATTGTTGTGTCTAATTGTTCTCACTTCCGTGGGATCAATACTTATACAGGTGTTGATGAGTCGATGGGTAGTTGCCGAGGACAAAGAAAATCAGTCGCTTCCTGCAGCAGGAAAGTACATTGGCATTTTAGAGCGACTCTTTATATTCGTTTTTGTGATACTAAATCAATGGTCAGCCATCGGATTTTTAATCACTGCAAAATCCGTTTTTCGGTTTGGCGATCTGTCTCGGGCTAAGGACCGAAAACTAACCGAGTATATCCTCATCGGGACACTTCTCAGTTTTGGCTTAGCAATTCTGACGGGGTTGGTATTCAACCGATTTTATGAAGGACTTTAAGGCTTAAAGAGCATCAGCTCCCCATGGGTCTAAATAGATTCTCCTTAAGGAATCTCGCTCCGTGTTGTTAAACGAACGATCGTAATTGTAAACAGCCCCTTCCCAGGTGCCGTAAAGAGAATTTGGCAAAACGATGAAATTCACTCCCATTTCGTCTCGGTGGACTTGCACATTATTTAGTCGTTCTTTGACATTGGCAGGTTTGTCCCATACCTCTGAGTAGTCACCCAAATTATCTCCAATGTAGAGGATGATGTCTGCCGATCCTGCTTTCACTTTCGCCCTTCTTTCAGATTTATCTGAGGTATTCGTTTTTAGAAAAATATGACTTGAATCGGCTTGAGGTACTCCGAGACTTTGGAGATTTTTAATGGTCGCTTTCAAACCATCGGTGCTACGGTTGCTGATATAGTAAAGCTCAACTCCGTGGCTATGCGCCCACGTTAAAAATTCGATTGACCCGGGCACAGCTTCCGCACTGGCATCTTCCACCCATTTTGCCCAAGTATCAGGCGAGTAGGGGTTGTTGGTTACTATTTGCCAAGCTGTGTATGGACTATTGTCCAAAACCGTTTCATCCAAATCGAGAATGACAGTCGGCTTTTTAACCCCTTTGGCCAAAGCCCTCTCGAGCTGAATTCCTGCAAGCTCATAAGCTTGGTAGCAGAGGGCTTTATACTCTGCAGCGCTTTGGGCGTAGAGCGTAGAGTGGATGAGGTAATCTTGCGATTTTATTTCTGTAGAGTCTTTTCTCGCAGGCTCTGTTTGCTGGACGGCTATTTCTTCACAGGCCGTCAGGGCAATGAAAATTGAAAGAGCAATGGCGCTGATCTTATTCATTTTTACTACGCGTTCAGAGTTTTAAGAAATTCAAAGAGCCCGTGATGGTCATCAGATTTTAGAATGATACCATGTACACAGGTATTTCTGTTGAGACGGTCTATGAGGCTGATATCAAATCGTGAAGCCAAAATATAAACCGGAGTATGCGGGTGAGCGGCCTCAAAATCAGTTAAAAAAGACCAGAGGTCGTCGCAAGAATCTTCGTCGAGAATGACGACTTCCGCTATACCCGTATCTTCATTGGTAGAGAGATATTCATCAAGATCTTTATTCAGATCAAAATTCATTTCGAGTGCAATGTCCTCTACTGTGTTTTTGAGGATCATACTCTGCAAGCTATCCTTGCAAATAAGGCTAACCTTTTGAATATGTGCGCTTATGATTCCACTTTCCTCTTCAGTAGATTCTATCATATTATTAATCTCGTGGATTCTCTCATCCAGCTTAATAGCCGTTTCTTTTAAATGTTTAAGATTGTCGGCACTGTATTCCTCAGAAAGCAAGTCTACTAAGCCGATAACGGAAGAGGCAGGGCCTCTCAATAAATGTGAATTCATAAACGCATAGTCAATTAATTTTTGCGTTTGTTCCATGATGATCTGTTCTTTCTTCTTTTGCTCATCGATGTTGCGAATTATTCCCGATATTCTGAGTGGACTTCTTTTGGAGTCGCGCTCCATCACCTTACCATCTGAGTGCACCCAGATGTACTCGTTATGATTATTGAGAACTCTATACTCGATGGAGTAATCGTCGTTTTGGCTTTCCAGTACATTGAGCCAATTGAGCTTAACTCGTTGGCGGTCGGTAGGGTGTACTTTCGAAAGGAAATATTCTTGATCGAACTCAACCACTGTCATTTCTTTTTCGAAGATACCGACATGTGCGTCATAGACGGAAACTTTTTCAATGGATGAATACCACTCCCAAACTGCTTGATTTGAAGCTTCAAGGGAATTTTTAAGCTTCGTGATCATGTCTGAGAAAATCTCTGCATCAAGATTTCCTTTGCCCATCGATCGCATCACTCCATAGTAATAATCAGTCTTTTCTTCAAATGGCAATTTGGTCAATCGAAGTTCGTAAACACCGGTCTGACCATCTTTGCTCTGCATGTGCCAGGTCACGATTTTCGCTTCCCTTGGCTCAAGACCTTTGTGAATTTCTGTTAGTGTATTGAAATTGTTTTGATCCATGCTGAGATCATCAAATCCAACATTGAGAAGATCATCTCGATCATACCCGGATAATGCCAGAAATGCTTCATTGAACATCACAAATTTTGATGAGTTACACCAAAACATGGGGATGAGAGACTTATTAAATGTCTCGTTGAAGAGCTCGATTTTAGAATGATCGGATAATGGCCCTGTCATTGATGGTTGGTTTGATTAGCCTTTGCTCAATATCTGATGGGGGTGAGTCATATCCATCAGCCAATGTTATTTTTTACAAAACTATTCTAATTCTCGAAAGATAAGCGCTTTCGAGGTTTTTGGCCTCTCATCAACTAAACTCGAATGTTTCTTTTAACTTCACTTCATCTCATTTATATTCCTTTTTTTTAGAGCCCCACATTTCTGATTCTTTTTTAAATTGCCTGTTTTCACCATCACCAACAATGTGATAGATTAAAATATTATGATGGATTTCCAAGTAAAGAGTTTTGATGATTACAAAGCCACGTATGCCAAAAGTGTCGAACAACCTGAAGAATTTTGGAACGGAATAGCCGATCAATATTCTTGGATAAAAAAATGGGATAAAACACTCGACTGGGAGTTTGAAACTCCCTCGGTTAAGTGGTTTTTAAATGGTCAGCTCAACATTACTGAAAATTGTCTGGATCGCCATTTAGAAAAAAGAGGAAATAAACTGGCGCTTATTTGGGAGCCAAATGATCCCAAAGAGCGATTCATCAGATATACGTACCGGGAGCTTCATGAGAAAGTCTGCAAGTTTGCCAACGTCCTAAAAGCAAAGGGAATTCAAAAAGGAGATCGTATTGCGCTCTACATGCCGATGATCCCTGAATTGACAATCGCTGTTTTGGCTTGCGCCAGGATTGGAGCTGTTCATTCGGTCGTTTTCGCGGGCTTTTCGGCCAATGCCCTAGCCGATCGAATCAACGATTCAGAATGCAAAATGGTAATCACCGCTGACGGACTTTACCGCGGTACAAAGGAGATTCCCGTTAAACTGGTGGTGAATGAAGCACTGAAGGAATGTTCGTGTGTGGAGTCTGTTTTGGTAGTCGAAAGAACTCAATGGTCTGTGAAAATGGAAGAAGGGAGAGACTTTTGGCTTCATGAAGAATTGGAAAAAGTTGATGCCGACTGTCCCGCAGAACCAATGGATTCGGAGGATATGCTATTCATTCTTTACACTTCGGGAAGTACCGGGAAACCCAAGGGAGTGGTTCATACTTGTGGTGGATACATGGTATATGCGGGTTATAGTTTTGCCAATGTGTTTCAACCTGAAGAGAGTGATGTGTACTGGTGTACGGCCGATGTGGGTTGGATTACCGGTCACACTTACATTATCTACGGACCGCTTCTCAATGGAACGACTACGGTTATGTTTGAAGGTGTACCTACTTATCCGGGGCCTGGTCGTTTTTGGCAAGTATGCGACAAGCATGGAGTCAATCAATTCTACACCGCACCCACCGCGATTCGCGCTTTGATGGCCCATGGAGAGGATCACGTATTAAGTTATGGCCTGTATACTTTGAAAGTACTTGGAACGGTGGGAGAGCCCATCAATCAAGAGGCATGGGAATGGTACCACATTCACGTAGGAAAAGAAAAATGTCCTGTTGTAGATACTTGGTGGCAAACCGAGACAGGGGGGATTATGATTTCGGGATTGGGAAATCACAGTCCGATGAAACCGACTTATGCGGGGTACCCCTTACCCGGAATTCAGCCGGTCCTGCTCGATCAAGAAGGGAATGAGATTGAAGGCAATGGAGAAGAAGGTTACTTAGCGGTAAAATTCCCTTGGCCAAGCATGCTAAGAACGACCTACGGTGATCACGAGCGCTGCAAGAACACTTACTTCTCACATTACAAGGGATACTACTTCACTGGCGATGGAGCGCGTAGAGAAGAAAATGGTATGTATCGAATCATTGGAAGAGTAGACGATGTGATCAATGTATCAGGCCATCGATTCGGAACAGCCGAAATCGAAAACGCGATTAATGCCAACGATCATTTGGTGGCTGAAAGCGCGGTGGTAGGTTATCCTCACGATATCAAAGGGCAGGGTATTTATGCCTATGTCATCACCAAAGAGAAGCCCGAAAACCCGGATAAGCTGCGTGCTGAGATTATAGAAACGGTGGTTGCTCAGATTGGGAAGATTGCCAAACCGGACAAAATCCAATTTGTGAGCGGTCTGCCAAAAACCCGAAGCGGAAAAATCATGAGGCGAATTCTACGAAAAGTAGCTGAAGGAGACACGAGTAATTTGGGCGATACCTCCACGCTGCTCGATCCGGACGTGGTAGAAGAAATCAAGACAGGAGCTCTCTGATTTCTTAATCAAATGAAAAAATGATGGAATAGGTTACTTTTAGTTTATATTTTGAATTCACCTATGGAACCTGAGGTAACCGTGCCAATACTCAACAAAGAAGCTAAAGACTACATTCGTAAGGCTTCCAATCCTTTCCTCTTCAAATTGGGTTTGGGACTTAAGCTTCCTTCGGCATTGTTCTGGAGCTTACGCATAAAATCACTAAGTCTCGAAAAATGCGAGGTTACGATTCCATTTAAATGGCGCACTCAAAATCCGTTTAGGTCCATCTACTTTGCAGCTATGGCTGGCGCGGCTGAACTCTCGACGGGTGCGCTTTGTCAATTGAGTCAGGCAGGAAAGGGAAGGTACAGTATGTTGGTCGTTGATTTTCGTGCCGAGTATTATAAAAAGGCCAACCAAAAAATCACCTTTACTTGCAATCAGGGATTGGAATTAAATGCCTTGGTCGACTCCCTCGAAATAGGCAGTTCCGATAAACTTACTATGATCTCTGCAGGCACCAATCCCGACGGAGAGGAGGTGGCCAAGTTTTTTGTTACGTGGTCTTTTAAAAGAAAGAAATAGTCTGGGATCAACGTTTTTGATCTACTTGATTTTTACCATTCCCTCAAGTGCCGAGAAATCAAACTCATCTTCCGTCATAAATTTTAATCCGCTTAGCCGGGCTTTACCTAACTGTCTTGTTAGTCCGGAGTCTTTCCTCCATTCCCAAAATTTCCAAGAGTGAGCCAAGGCAACACCATCCACATCCTTGTAGTCATGATACGAAATCGCATGCGGATCTTCCTCGGCTTCTTCTATAGTGGAACCTCCTGCGGTTACGATGTAAGCGGCCACTTCCATAAGGTGCGTTTCAGTATCTGAATAAGTGATGTACCAATCGTCGGGAGCATCGCCTACGCCTTCTCCGAATGTAAGCTTTTGGGAGTTGTAGGTTTCGCCATTTAGGGTAGTTTGTTCTTCATCAGACCAATTGGTACCGGGATCACTTAGTTTGTATGGAAACAAGAAGAAGTAGGACCAGGTGTAAGCAGCAAATCGTGCAGAACCGTGATTGTTAAAGCTCGTGTCTGCATAGACCAGGTCTTCGTCGTAATACAATTCACGACCATCTTTATAAACTATTTTTCCTTTTGAAGAATTGGTAGCTAGGATCATGCTTCCGTTAAGTCGCTCCGTTCCACCAAACTCTAAGACGATATCAAATTGAACAATCTCATTTGAGAGAAAAGCCGTTTTGGAATGAGCGGCTTCGATTCTTTGAGTTGCACTTAGTTCAACAACAGTTGATGGATTATCTGTTGTTTGTTGTTTCGAATCGTACTGAGTACATGAGATCATAGCTACAGCGGACAGTATATAAAGTATTTCTTTCATGGTGGCGAATGTATGAATAAGGCATAGCAAATAATACGCGGTAAGGCGACATATTATCTGAATTCAGTTGGCGTCCAATTATTACTTTCTAGAACTAGCGGTAGAATACAAGTTTTGATTTTTAGTTTTGTGGCGAATATAGATCGATGAAAAGAGCTGAAATCATTCTAACATCCTTGGTCGTTATAGCCATGACGATGAACTATCTTAAGCTTCCTTTTAACGGGGTGCTGTCCGTGCTTTCCATAACAGGTTTGGCCGTTTATTATTACCCGTTTTTCCCGCTAATGGTGACGGGAAACTCTCTGAAAACTCTTTTTTCAGGAACTAAATCAAAGTCTGTGCTCTTTATGGCTTTTGTTACCGGAATCGGACTTTCTACTCTTTTGGTGGGCCTTCTCTTCAAAATACAGCTTTGGCCAATGGGCGATACATTGCTGACTGTTGGGTTGTTTTCTACCGTTGTGCTCATGGCAGTCAATGCCTTCCGATTTAAGAAAACGGCTGAAGATTTGTTTAAGGGCCTGTTGATACGCTGCGCTGTTGCTTTCTTTGTGGGGGCATTAGCCTACCTGATTTCAAACGATGCTTTGCTGGAACACCATTTTGGGGATAATCCCGAATACATGGAAGCTTATAAAGAATGGACAGAGAATCCTGATGACGCCGAAGCTATTGAGAGACTTCAGCGAGAGCAGATGAAGCTTCAAGAAGTGGAGCGTAAATCTGCAAATTAATTTGGATCAACTAAATAGGTGATGCAGCGATCAATCCATACGGATCCCTGACTGGTCTCTGACGCGATAGATGTACAGTTCGGGTACGAAGGGTCTGATTACCTCAATCTGATTAAGTCCTTCGTTAGGTGAGTAAATGTAAGTGCTTACACTTCTTTCGCTTCCATTTTCAGAGAGAGCATACTTTTGAACACCTTGAATGTCTAGCTCCTTTATTTCTCCTTCTGTTTCCGAAAGACTTATTTCCTCGCCAATAGGTTCATGAAAATAGAGCTTGGCTGAGCTCGACCTGATTTCACCGGCGTAGATTTTACTCTCGCGGCCATCCTTTTCGATAGTGTAGAATCCATTTCCTTTTTTAATCCTGGTGTCAGAATAGATGCTTCCATTCACATAAAGTATAGCCGTTGAGTATTGAAGCACTCCGTCTTCAAAAACAGCCAGAATCTTATTGGTCATTTGTACCTTAAATAAAACGCGAATAGTGACGTCCGAAGAAATTTCAAACTTAGTCACGTTGCCATCATGTCTTTTGGTGGCAGTGAGGTATCCTACATCTTTTTTGTCTGATGTGATCTTGTAATGCCTCTTATACACTTGTCCATTGGCCAAGCCTACAATCAGCAACAGGAAGATGATTAAGCTTTTTTTCATGTTTACACCCGGTATGACATGTTCTGATTTTAATGTTACGTATTGAGTTGCCTAAAGGTTAAGGTTTTCAATATCTTCTTTTGATAAAGGTTTCTGTAGATAAGCTTTGATAGAGGCGTATGAAAAGGCCCTTGTTTTATCCTTAGGGTTAATACTCGAGCTCAATAATACCATGTGACTTTTGTTGAATGAAATGCTCTTGCTATTAATGAAGTCCAATACTTCCCATCCATCTTTTTGAGGCATATTGATATCTAATAAAATCAAATCAGGTTCTTCGAACCCTATATTCTCCTGTTCTGTAAGTTCCAAGATGAAGTCTGATCCATCGTGAAATTCTCTGTAAGAACCGAATAGATTTGTGCGTTCCAGAGTCTTCTTAATCAATAATCGTGATATCGGATCATCATCTACAATCCAGACTGTTTTTGATATCTCATATGATTCTGTCATGAATGACTAACTTTTATCTGAATATCTTACGTGTAAGGTATAAAAATTTGAATGTGATGAATTTTAAGGATGTGCTTGCCTAGCGGATTATTTTTATTTCAATGCCAGTATCATTTTTCAAAAAATTAAAATAGACAGATTAGAGCTTTTGCTATCCCGTATATCCCATCACCCCCGAAATAGCATTAATGCTAAGCAAGAGTGAGAGCAATAATTCCTCTTCTTTTTCTCCATAACCATACTCTTTTTGCTCCCGCCAAGTTTTTAAAAGTCCAATCTGTTTTCGCTGCAGCGGAATTAGTAACTGTTCTCGGATAGAGTCGAGCTTAAAGAGCTCATCATCTTCATCTACTTCAAAAATTGCCGCAAATTCCTTTACTGTTTTATTTCGTTCTGCTTCGAACATAGAATGAAAGCGATTTCTGATTTCATCATTTTCTACGAGCGAAGAGTATTCTTTCATCATGATAGGATCGCTGAAGGATACTCCTGTTGCCGAGATGCTAAAGAGGTATGAAACGAATGGATCTTTACTCGCAGCTTTTTTTATTTCTGCATATTCTGCACCTCTTTCTTTTCTTAGGCTCTCCAATGTTGAGCCTAACCCATACCACGAGGTCATATTAAATCTTGACTGTGCCCAAGAGAATACCCAAGGTATAGCGCGCAGATCGCTCAGTGAATTGGCCCCCGTTCTTCTGGCGGGTCTGGAACCTATTCGGCCTGCTTCTATAGCATCTATGGGAGTGGCGCTGCGGTAAAATAGCATGAAATCCTTGCTAAGAATCAGTTCTTCATACACCGATCTGCTTTTCTTCGCCATCCATTCAAGCGTGTCAAATAAGTAGTGTTTCTCATTTTTTGATTTGGAGGAAAGAACTGTCTTTGCCAAGGTGCCTGCCATGAGCAATTCCAAATTGTAGACGGCGTTCACTCGGTTGGCATATTTTTGTTCTATGGTTTCCCCTTGTTCAGTCAAGCGGATATCACCTTTCAGGCTGTTTGGTGGCAGAGCATTGATAAAATCCTTTGTAGGTCCACCGCCGCGACTTATAGAGCCCCCTTTACCGTGAAAGAATCGAATGGTCACACCATGTTTTTCGCCAATCTCGGCAAGTTCTTGCTGCCCGCGATGCAATCCCCATTGGCTCGCCAGAATCCCGCCGTCCTTATTGCTGTCGCTGTAGCCTACCATCACCTGTTGCACTAAGTAGTCATCGTCACGTAATCTCTTTTGGTAGGCGAGGGTATTTTTAGTGATGGAGTGGGAGAGAAACTCATCGAGAATCTGAGGGCCTGCCACTAAGTCATCAATTGTTTCAAATAGAGGAACCACAGGTAGTTTGCAAACCACACCCTCTTGTTCTTTAACAAGTAGCCCTGCTTCTCTTGCTAATATGTATACAGCGAGCAAGTCAGAAACATGCCTTGTCATGCTAACGATAAGAGAACCTAAGCCTCTGCTTCCATAATTCTCCATAAAGCCTTCTAGCACTTTATAGACTTCAACTACGGCTTTTGCTTGTTCACCTTCAAGATCATTACCTCCTGTGAAGGGCCTCAGAGTTTCAAGTTCGTTTTGAATGAATTCTGTTCTCGCTTTAAATTCACAGCTTACATAATGATCTCCGTCCAGATCAGCTGTATTAATCAATTGAGCAATTGCTTTTTCGTGAAATACTGAATTCTGACGAATGTCCAGTTCAGCGAGGTGAAACCCAAAGGTCTCAACCAAGCGAAGCACATCGTGAATTTCTTCCTGAGCGACAGTTTTTGCACCGTAGGCCAGTAGAGATTTTTGAAGGATTCGTAAATCTTCAATTAGCTCTCGCCTTAGTCGATAATCTGTATGGTCCTTTCGAAGGGTAGTAGAGTGCCCTCTCTCAATATTAAGCGGGACTTTGCTCAGAACTAAGCCTAGAAATTGACGAAAGGCTTCTCCTTTGTTGCGAGAAAGTATTGAATCAGCTTTGCCACCCAATTCTTCCTTCATCTCCTTCACTCGAACCTGAAGGACATCAGGTGCTTTGTTCATATGAAGCTGAAAGCTGAGTGATTTAATGAGGTTTAGGAGGCTTCTACGAATTACCACAAACGCATAAAGACGAAACATCATGAGTGTTTCTTGGGTGATTTCTGCCGTTACAAATGGATGGCCATCTCGATCTCCACCTACCCAATCGCCGAAACGGTACCTGGGAAAAGCATTTTCCTTTTTCAAGTCTTTTGAGTCGAACCCATTGGCTTCGAGAGCGTACTTCAATCTTCTATCCAATACAGGCACAACTTCAGGGAAAACTTCTGAAAAATAGTGAAGTACATTTCTTCGTTCAGAGGGTACATCGGGCTTTTCAATAAAAATTTCTCCTGTGTGCCATAGCTTATATAGATTGCGACGCAATCTCGCTTCAGCACTCTTTTTTTCACTAGCCGAGAGCTGAGAGCTCAGCAAAGCTTTAAAGCTCAAGAATACAGACCTATGGTGCTCTAGAACGGTTGCACGTTTAGCTTCAGTGGGGTGAGCAGTAAGCACAGGCTCAATACGAAGCGAAGGAAGAGTATCAAGAATTTCGGATTTGCTAAAGCCATTCTCCAGAAGAATTTGAATGTTTTTGGCGAATAGCCCCTCCACTTTTCTCATATCGGGGTTCTCCTTTTGGCGGCGGTCTTCTACGCTAGCTTTCACTTCTACCATGTTTAGCAAGTGCGCCACTATGCTAAAGAGTTGAATATGCTTGTCTTCAAAGGTCTCTCCTCGGTAGTCTTTTATTTCGCCTACAAGAGGAAGCTGCATCGCAGTGTCTCGTTCTCCGTTTTCTTCTAGACTAATCTTGAAGTTTTTCAATAAATCGATAAAGACCATTTCTCTTTCAAAACCCATCTGTTTTTATTTTTTCCGTAGATGACGAATATAAATGAAAGTCAATAAACTTTATTAAAATCTAATATTAATTCACTGTTCCATCATTTTATCTTATGTGATGCTAGCCTGGTTCATAAATCTTACTTATGAATTCAACGAAGATAGTAACTAGCTGAAAGCGGATTTATTAGAATTAATACCGCTCAATTCAAGGTAGAGGACTAACCAAAAGCCTTTTTGTAGCCTCTGGGCTAAGGACTAGCGTCTTGTTTTCGGAATGGCCTATTTCCATGGTTTTGTCAAAGGGTTCCACCTTGAAAATCTCCAAAAGACTGCCTAGCTCTATTCCCTTGCTATTTAGGTACTCCAAAAACTCTTTGGAGCTGTCATTTAATCCTTTGATTACAACTCTCTGTCCTGCTTTCATTGAAGAAAGCGGGCTGTAGTTATGTTGATGGATTTTTCCATTCTTGTCTGGTATAGGCGAGCCATGGGGATCTGTTATGGGAGAGCCAAGAATCTCATCCATTCGATTGAAAAAGGTGGGCGAATGAATGTGTTCAATTTGTTCGGCTATTTCATGTACTTCTTCCCATCCGAACCCCATTTTCTCAACGAGATACATTTCTGTAAGCCGGTGCTTTCTGATGATGGATGCGGCCAACTCCATTCCTTTTGCGGTAATTCTGATAGGGCGGTACTTCTTGTAATCTACCCACTCTTTTTCACTGAGTCTCTTTACCATACTATTGGTGGTAGGATTACTCACATTCAAAGCTTGACTGAGATCCGAAACACTCACTTCATTTTTCTCATTTGCCAATGAGAAAAGGGCTTTAAGGTAGTTTTCTTCGGTAGGAGAAGCTTTCTTTTTCATGATTAGCGGAGCCACTTAAACTGATGCCTTTCCGTAGGTATTTTCGACCGTCGAATCACCGCATCCAGCCTTTTTGGTAGTTTTAATAAGTAGTCTCTCACCCGCTCAGCATTATCGTCCAATCCTCTGCGGTTTTCTATATCCCAGCGGTCAAGAAGCTTCTGTAGTAAATATACATAGTCTTGGCCCGTATATATTTCTAATCTGGTTGCTGCATTTGAGAAGTGTTCAAAAAGCTCACCTTGCGGCGCGCCTGACTCTCGCATCATATGTCCCGGCATAAGTATGCCATGTTTCATCATCGCACCAAAGGCACGCATTACTTCAGAAGGGTCATATTCAAAAAGCAAACTGATAAAATCCATGTATGCATTGGCATGACGCATTTCGTCTGATGCGATGGCTCCACAAATCTTTGCTAAATGTGCATTTCCCTGCTTTTTACAAGCAGTAGCAACCCTCCTGTGTGTAATATTTGTCGCCAGCTCTTGGAAGGAGGTGTAAACGAAACTCTTATACGGACTATGTTCCATTCCGACGAAAAAACCATCCTGCAAAAGATAATTAATGGTCAGTTGAAATTCCCTCATGTCTACCCTTCCGGAAAGGTATAAATACGTGTTCAGCAAATCACCGTGTCTGTTTTCTTCTGCAGTCCAACCACGCAGCCATTGGGCCCATGAGTTGGAGTTCTGCTGGTCAAAACCCTCTGTCTGCATCAACCATGATTGATAGGTAGGGAGAGCTTCTTCAGTAACGGTATCTCCAACAAGTACAGAGAAAAGATCGTAATCGAGGGCTTGCGACAATTCTTGAATCTCTTCTACTTGAAATTGAAAGTTATCACTCTGGCTATCTGGCAGAAAATCTGCCGGTTGCCACAGATCTTCTGGTTTTGGGAGGTATTGATCGACAATGCGGAGCGCCCTGGGTTCCGCGTCCTTCATGATTTCGAGTACCTCGAGGATTTCGGTCATGCCCAAAGATGCTGTTATTCCTGAAATCTGACAAAAGAAATGGCGCTCAATATTTAGTGGCTAGTGCAAATCAATCGTTTTCAGATGGTCGAACGTGCATTGAAAAGGTTTGGATATTCTGCTTTCAAACCATTTGAATAGTTAAGAATGTAGTCCACAATATAGCAGGTCTTTCAAGTTTAGCACGAAGGCGACGAGAATTGCACGCTCTGTGATAATCCAATTGAAAATTCAATTAAATAAGACCGCTCACGAGTTTTTTCGAATAATTCGGATTGGTCAACTTTTCAAATCCAATTTCTCTTGATTTTGAAATCTTCATACCTTGGCGCAAACAATGATGAGAACCAAGTACCTTCTGATGCTTATGGCCTTTTTTATAATATCGCTTTCGAAAGGCCAGAACAAATGGGGTTTCGAGACCATGGTCAATACTATGTTGACAAATGTGGTTGATACCATCTCTTCTCAGGAGCTTTCAGAGATGCTAAAAAATGAGGATGTACTTCTATTGGATTCCAGAGAGTTGAGCGAGTATGAAGTCAGTCATTTGGAAGGAGCGAAGTTCATAGGGTATGACAATCCCGAGTACGAGGTATTGGAGGGCATAGATAAATCAACGCCCATAGTGGTATACTGCTCCATCGGTAAGAGGAGTGAAAATATCGGGATCGAGCTTGAAAAACTCGGGTTTACCAATGTTTTCAATCTTTTTGGAGGAATTTTCGATTGGACGAATCGAGGATTTCCCGTTTTGGATTCCGAAGGGAATGAAGTTAAAAAAGTACATCCGTACAGCACCACATGGGGCGTTTGGGTAAATAATTACGATAAAGAGTATGGTACAGAATAACTTGTTGATGGTTTTTGCAAAGAATCCTGAATTGGGTAAGGTGAAAACCAGGCTGGCAAAGACAGTAGGCGAACACAAAGCACTTGAGATTTACCTCAAATTGCTCGAGCATACCTATGCAGTAGCTGATAAGACGTTCGCCGATAAGGCCGTTTTCTACTCGGATAAAATAGAGGAGTTTGATATTCTGGATTATTACAAGTTTCCCAAATTTCTTCAGAAAGGAGATGACCTGGGGGAGAGAATGGACCGTGCTTTCGGGGAGGCGTTTGCTCAGAACTATGAAAAAGTGGTGATCATCGGTTCAGACTGTTACGATCTAACTCCTGAGATTATTGAGGATGCATTCAGATTATTGAGCGACCATAATGTTGTAATAGGACCTGCCTTTGATGGAGGATATTATCTCTTGGGAATGGACAGACATTACTCGCACCTTTTCAAGGACAAAAAGTGGTCTACACCTGATGTGCTTTTAGATACCATTTTAGATACTAAGAAGCTCAAGCTGAGTTATACCTTATTGCCCACTCTGACGGATGTTGACGAGGAGAAAGATCTTGGTTCCTTAAGGGGTGTGATTACCAATTAAATGAGATATTTCATCGTATTGATAAAATATATGAGAGTGATATTCTCTTATTAATCAATGCGATAATGAGGTTATACAAAGTATTTTATAATCTTTAAAATTTCCTTAAGCTATGAGTTCATTTATGAATATTTCCGATACCGCTGCTCCTCGAATTGTGATAGTTGGAGGTGGTTTTGGGGGACTTCAGCTCATTAAAAACTTACCGCAGGGGAAATTCCAAATTGTCTTGATTGACAAACACAATTACCATGCTTTCCAGCCTTTGCTGTATCAGGTAGCAACTGCAGGTCTAGAGCCTGACAGTATAGCATACCCATTGCGAAAGATTTTCAAGAATCGTGGAGATTTTTTCTTCCGTTTGGCCGAGGTGAAATCAATTGACTCTGATAAAAAGGAGATCCATACATCTCTTGGCACACTGGGGTATGATCACCTCATATTGGCAACGGGAACCGTTACCAATTTCTTTGGAAATGAGACAATCGCTGCGAAGAGTATGGGGATGAAGACGGTGCCTGAAGCGCTGAATATCCGATCCTTGCTTTTGGAGAACTTCGAAGCAGCTTTGATTACCGATGATTTGAAGGAGAGGGAAAGCCTGATGAACGTAGTGATTGTAGGGGCTGGTCCTACCGGTGTCGAGTTGGCGGGAGCTATCGCTGAA
Organism: Cryomorphaceae bacterium 1068; assembly: GCA_027214385.1. Classification (NCBI taxonomy): domain Bacteria; kingdom Pseudomonadati; phylum Bacteroidota; class Flavobacteriia; order Flavobacteriales; family Cryomorphaceae; species Cryomorphaceae bacterium 1068. The sequence goes on from JAPVXR010000012.1 coordinate 101,621, forward strand.
CTGAGGGCCCATGTGCTTCCAAAAGACTATCCGGATTTAGACTTTCGGCGGATGAGTATTCATTTGGTAGAGGGAATGGGTAAAGTTCTTCCCCCAATGTCTGATGTGTCTTCTAGGAAAGCCCAGGATTTTCTGGAGGAATTGGGAGTCCAGGTTTGGCTGAATACAAAGGTAGAGGGATATGATGGAAGGACGATCACCACATCGGGCAAGCCTATGCTGACGCAAACCCTGATATGGGCTGCAGGAGTGCAATGCAAGCCGCCTGAAGGGATTTCAGGAGATGATCTCGTACGTGGAAATCGTATTCGTGTCAATCGATTCAATCAGGTTGAGGGAAAGGAGGGGCTCTACGCCATTGGGGATCTGGCCTATATGGAGACGGAAAACTTTCCCAAAGGTCATCCGCAAGTAGCGCAGCCTGCAATTCAGCAGGGAAAACTTCTGGCTAAGAATCTTAACCGAATGAGAACAGGGCAAGACATGAAGCCTTTTGAATACACCGATCTGGGTTCTATGGCTACTATAGGTCGCTCTAAAGCGGTAGCCGACCTCCCGAAATTCAAAACGCAAGGCTTTTTAGCTTGGCTTATCTGGATGTTCGTACACTTAATGTCGCTTGTCGGCTTTAGAAATAGAGTGGTGGTCTTTGTGAATTGGACTTACAATTTCTTCAATTACAATAGAGATATTCGATTGATCATAAGGCCCTTCAAGAATCGTGGGCAATAGGCATTTGCTTTAGTTTCAGTTTAATTTCAACTAGCGCACTCCCTTCGGTAGCTTGCTAGGAATGTCGTCTTGTAAATTTTGAATTTGCATCAAGTCATAATTATATATTTAGTTGATTAATTGATTTTAGTTGGCAGAAAGACCAATTTTGAGGTTCTCTATTCTTGATTTCGAACCCTGGGTTAAGAGATATTTTACTACATATTCATCAAGATTTTGGGTATGGAGGTTTCTAAAGTGATTTCGTGAAATGCCATTATTGCGCCGATGTTTTTACAATTCTGCTCCACTTGATTAGCTCTTCTCCCTACAAAATTCGAAATTCAAGGATGGTTTAGACAACTATTTCAAACCGGATGAGTCAATCAAGCAAAAGAGAAAGTAAAGAAGTGGATGACCAAGAATTGGCCAAAGCCTGTATGGAAGGAAATACCAAAGCACAGGCATTGCTTTATGAAAGGCATTCAGGACAAATGATGGCGCTCTGTTTGAGATACGGAAAAGACTACGAGGAGGCTCAAGATATGTTCCAAGACGGATTTATTAAAGTCTTTAATAAGCTGGATAAGTACGACGGAAAAGGCCCATTGGGCGCTTGGATCAGAAGAACCATCGCAAATAATGCCTTGGACCACCTTAGACGGACGAAGCGAGAGCAAAGAAATATTTCTCTTTTTGAAGTAGACTATAAAATTGACGCGGATATGGAGGTGCATCCTATGGAAGAGGATGAGCCGATGATAACTGCAGATAAATTGACAGAATTGATTGGCCAAATGCCGGATGGTTATAGAACGGTTTTCAACCTTTACGCGGTTGAAGAGTATACGCACAAGGAAATCGCCGAACAACTCGGAATTACCGAAAGCACTTCTAAAACCCAGTACCGCAAGGCAAAGGCTTACATGAGAAAATTGATTTCAAACGAAATAAAACAACCTATCCGTGAGTAAGGATTTATTTGAACAGCAAATAGGTGAGACTTTGCGAAATGCAGAATCCACTCCACCTACCGGCGCTTGGGATTTTATCAAATCGCAAATTGCCAAGCCATATGCGCCACCTTTCAAGTTTCCAACTTGGGCAGTGGTAGCCGTATCTGTCGCTCTTTTGGGCGGTATGGCCTTGAGTGATCATAGTTCTGAGATCGTCATTTCTGGTCAAGTAGTTGCAACCACCTCCGCAGAAAAGGAGGAAAGGGTGCAGTCATCTGAGGCATATGCTAACCGTGAGAATGAAGTATTTGCCGATGACAAAGTATCAGTAGAGAATCAATTGATTGCATCGAAGACGACCGTTGATGCTAACACGGAAGAGGAGCAGGCTAAAGTTGAAAACGGCCAATCGACACTTGCAGATGAGTCGAAATCTCAAGAGAGTTTGACTAATCAAGAGGTCGAGCAAGAAGAGTCAAGTTCAACCTTTCCAATTCAAGTGCAAGCGGTTCAGCCATTGGAGGCCTTGGTTGAACATTCAGATGAAGACACGAGAGATCCCGAATTTTTTGAGAAAAACAATACATCCACAGTTCAAAAGACCAAACCCGCACTTACCGTTGAAGGGATAAATTCTTGTTTCACTCCTTGTGAGTTAGTACTAAGTGCAAAGGGAAATGCTGTTGAATATAGCTGGGATGCGGCTTCTTTTGGACTTATCCAAGGAAAAGCTTTGAACTTAACAATCAACGAACCGCAATCATTGACGATTTATGCGATAGCCCGATACGAAGATGGATCAGAGCGCACATTGCCAAGAATTATCGAAGTAAAGCAGGGATCGGAGCTTTTCGTTCCAAATTCATTTACGCCAAACGGTGATGGAGTCAATGATTCTTACTTGGTGAGAGGGTCAGGTATCGAGTCTTTTAGCATGACCATTATAAACTCGAAGGGAAAGGTTGTTTTCCAAACAACCAATATTAACGAGGCATGGAATTTTGATGGTTCTTCTAACGAGCTAGTGAATGAATACTACACCGCTGTTATCCGTGCTGTTGGGGTTGATGGTCGTCAAATTACCAAGAACGAGCGCTTGACGATCAATCCATAACAGGATTGGTGTACCGCAAGTACAATCCCACGAAAGCGTCATAATCATCAGTGCCGCCCTCTACTCCTTGTATTTTCAAGTAGCTGTCGTTCACCGCTTCCGAAAATTCCGGAAAGTAGGGTGGAGCATGGCTCATTCTTTGCCAAATGGCCAAACGATCAATTTGAAGTTGCATGGGTATGGCCTCCGCCAAAATCGCCCGATCGCTCTCTTCCAATTTTCGATTGACTTCACCGGCAGTGTATCTCCACAAGGCATAGGCGGCAGAATATTCCCAAATGGGATTTCCTGAATGAATAAGAGCTATGTAGGCCACCAAGTTGGCTTCACCCTCGCTGGTTATGCCATATGCGTGCGCTATTTCATGAGCTGCCGTGAAGGTACCCGTCAAAATTCCCGCATCAGATTCTACGTTGGCCTCACCGGTATACGGGTTGTAGATCCCTCTGATTCCAATGCGTCTCAAAGCGCCTAAAGGCTTAACTCGTCTTATGGCGACATTGGTAGCAGTCGGATAGCCGAACTCGCTTAAAACGCTCTTTACAGCTGTATTCAGGTTGTCATAATCGACATACGGCTCTAAATCTTCCACGGAGGTTGTGTCGGTTGGCAGCTTAATGGCCATCCTTTTTTGGGCGGCCTCATTCATAACGTAGAGGTAGAGTTTAGCTACATCGTATTGATTTTTGGTTTCAGCCAAAGACATCCGTTCACCCAGACTCGGCCCGACGTAATTGTAGCCCCACAATAACAGAAATGCAGCAGTCAAGCCACCACAGAAATTCAAAAGTCTCCTGCCGAAAGAAAGCAACTTCCTCTTAGCTAGGGATTTTGGTACTCGCCAAATAAGCCATCCGATGGCGATCAAGATTAATAAATAATACCCCGAGTAGGGCAGAGCCGCTCCTACGGGGTACTGGATTTTCCTGATAATGGGAAAGATCCCTTGAAAATAGACCATCTCAAAAGCTTCAGGGAACGCTGCGAAGATCAGCCTAAGAATAAAGGCTATCCCCAGAAGTATTATTCCACCGAAGCGTTTGAATGCTTTTTTCATTTTTCGACAGGGGAGGTGCTGCCCAATTCCGTAATCCCCATTTCATAGAAAGTGAAGGCCCAAATATCAGCTTGCTCCTCAATGATTTTTGCCATCGGTTTTCCCGCTCCATGTCCCGCATCAGTTTCCACACGGATGAATACAGGATTATTTCCTGCGTGAGCTTCTTGTAGCGTTGCAGCATATTTGAACGAATGAGCAGGCACCACACGGTCATCGTGATCACCGGTAGTAATCATTGTTGAAGGGTAGTTGGTACCTTTTTTCAAATTGTGTAGGGGCGAGTAGGCGTACAGCGCATCAAACTCTTCTTTTGAAGCCTCTGCCGATCCATACTCAGGAATCCATCCTTTACCCACCGTAAACTTTTGGAAACGCAACATGTCCATTACTCCAACGGCTGGCAGCGCTACTGCAAACAGCTCAGGTCGTTGTGTCATAGCTGCTCCAACTAGCAAACCTCCGTTTGATCCACCTCTGATGGCTAACTGCTCTGGAGAGGTGTAGTTTTCTGCAATCAAGTATTCCGCTGCAGCGGTAAAATCGTCAAACACATTCTGTTTATCCAACTTCATTCCTTGCTTGTGCCATTCTTCGCCAAATTCACCACCACCGCGAAGGTTAGCTACTGCGTAAACTCCGCCATTTTCAAGAAAGAAAATATTGGATACGCTGAAGCTCGGGCTCAGGCTGATGTTAAAACCACCATAGCCGTATAGCAATGCAGGGTTGTTACCGTTCAGTTCAATTCCTTTTTTGTGTACGATGAACATCGGTACCTCTGTCCCGTCCTTGCTTTTGTACTTTACTTGCTTTGAAATGTACTCTTCGGGATCGAACTTTAGGTCGGGCTTGTTGAATAACGTCGACTCTCCTGTTGCGAGGTCGAGTTCAAAGATGGTGGGAGGGTAGGTGAAAGAGTAAAACGAATAGAAAACCTTCGAGTCTTCCATTTTACCTGAAAACCCGGAAGCCGAGCCAGGCGCAGGAAATTCGATTTCTCGAATGGTGTTCCCGTCGTAATCCATTTGGAAAACTTGAGAAGTAGCGCTTTTCAAATATTCGGGAAAGAGATAGCCACCTGCGGTGCTAACATTTACCAAAGTCTCATCGCGTTCAGGAATGATGTTCTTCCAGTGCTCCAAAGTGAAATTATTCGGATCGATAGAAACCACGCGATAATTGGGTGCATCGATATCGGTCAAGGCGATGAACTTACCATCCTTGTGGTCGATAATGGATGTTTTATTGGCAAAGCCTTCTCTCACTTTTGTGAGTTCCCCGTCGGTTTCTAAGTTTTTTACATAAAGCTCAAAGCCATCGGTTCCTGACGCGGCGTACATAGTAAGGTATCTATCATCTTCGGTCACGCTACACCAGTGGTAGAGATCGGGGTTCTCATCATCGCGGTAGAAGAGTTTATCTTCACTTTGAGAGGTTCCTATTTTGTGGTAGTAAATGCTGTGGTACTTGTTGTCAGCACTCAATTCCGTGCCGGGGGCAGGAGCGGGGTAGCGGCTATAGTAGAAACCGTCTTTAAACCAGCCTGCTCCTGAAAACTTAACCCATTCGAGCTCATCGTCCAGGTCTGTATTCGTAGCGATTTCTCGAATGTAAATTTTACTCCAGTCCGATCCACCTACTGACTTGGTGTAGGCCATGTACTTGTTGTCAGCTGATGCACCGATAAGATTGATACTAACCGTTCCACCTTCCGAAAGGGAGTTGGGGTCTATAAAAACCTGTGGATCTCCATCTTTTCCTTTTTGGAAATAGATGACAGCTTGATTTTGGAGGCCGTCATTCTTGTAGAAAAAGTAATAATCGCCCGCTCTGAATGGGGATGAGAGCCTAGGATAGTTGATCAGCTCTGTCAGGCGATCTTCTATTTGTTGTCGATACGGAATCTTTTCAAGGTAAGATTGGGTTACTGCGTTTTGTGCCTTCACCCAAGCTTCGGTGTCGGCTGCCGTATCGTTTTCGAGCCAGCGGTAAGGGTCTGCTACCTTCGTTCCGAAATAATCTTCAACAACATCAACCTTTTTCGTTTGTGGATAGGTAATGGCTTCTTTCTCTATCATAGGAGTTTCATTGCTACAGGCCACGGCGAGACCTGCAACTAAAATTAATATTGATCTTTTCATAATACGAGAGGGATTTATGCAAAAATAAGAGTCTAACTGAGAATTGATTTTTTAAGCATAAAAAGAGGGATGGTTTACCCATCCCGTCTTAATAATATTTCGATATTATGGTGTTTCCTACCAGGCTTCTCCGTCATCTTCGTCCAATATTAAAAGTGCTTCAGATAACTCACCTAGCGTTTTGATATCGTTCTTAATTTTCGCCAATTCTCTACCTCTTTTGTAAAAAGTAATGGCTTCAGCGGTTTTATTTTTTTCTTCCAACAGTTTACCCAACTGGTAGTAGGTGGGAAGGTAATCCGGGTCGTTATCGATAATCTTACGGAAAAACGAAATCGCTTTTGCGATCTTATTTTCCTTCTTGTATTCCAAGGCAGCTGCGTAGTTCAGAAAAGTATCGTTTGGATTCTTCTCGAGCATCTCAGCTATTAGCTCCATTCGATTGTGACTTATGCCTTCCATTTTCAATTTACTTTAAATGTAATGGATAAAATTAAACTGTTTCCGCTGCTTCTCATAGTGACAGTTTGCTAAAAATCGTGAAGTTTTCAACCGGTTTTCACAGCCAAGAAGTCTAAACCACAGTGATTTGAGCTTTGACGTACTCCTTTAACTCATCGACTTGCTCGGATTGAAACCACTTTATGCCGTCGATCTTTCTGAACCAAGTCAATTGCCGTTTGGCATAATGACGGCTATTCCGCTTGATCAGCCTTACAGCTTCATCCAAGTTGTAGTCGCCATCGAAAAAGGAAAAAAGCTCCTGGTAGCCTACCGTTTTCAATGGATCTGAATCTCGATAACGCAACAATGATCGAGCTTCCCTTTCCAATCCTGCTTCTATCATTTGATGTACGCGCCAATCGATTCGTTCGTAAAGCACCTCTCTTTCAGGTGTGATGCCGATCCAGATGGGTTCAAAGTCTTTTGGGGCTTTATTCTGACCCCTTAATTCGGCCAGTGGCCTTCCGCTGAGTTCGACCAGTTCTATGGCCCGCATCACGCGAACTTGATTCTTGTAGTCAATGCTCTTTTTTGCGTCGGGGTCAGATTTGGATAGCCTTTCCAAAAGCGATGGGAGTCCCGCACTCTTGAATTGAGCGATGAGTTCTTGCCTCAAGTTGTCATCTGAAGGTAAGTCGTCTAAGCCCTCTATTAGTGAACGGAGGAAGAGCCCCGATCCACCTACCACAACTGGCAGTTTTTTGCGGCTTAAAATCTCTTGAATTCTTTGTTCGCCTTGCCTTTCAAATTCTCCTGCCGTAACAGGACTATCGATGCTACAATGATTGATGAAATGGTGAGGAATGCCTTTCATTTCGGCGAAGGATGGCTTCGCTGTACCGATTGACATTTCGGTATAAAACTGCCTTGAATCGGCAGAGATCACTTCCCCGTTCAGAGATTGACACAGTTCAATGCCAAGGGCTGTTTTTCCCGCAGCGGTAGGCCCGCAGATCACGGGTATTTTTGGTTTAGATGATTTCGTCGTAGTCATCTATATTTTCAAAACCCTCGTCTTCTGAAGGATCTTCAAAGTCTTCGTCAAAATCTACAGGGAATGAATCTACCAACTCTTTGGAATGCTCAGCAGGAGCATCGCCTACAGTCAAGACTACCAAAGGATAGGTTTGATCTTCCTTTGCAGTTGAGACGCCGACCAGCTCCACAAAGAAAATCCACATTCTCATAAAGTCGTAGAGATAGAGCAGCTTCTCACCTTCTTCAAAAACCATCTCGTCAAGTGGTGTATCCTTCATGGTTTTAATGCCTTCGTCTCCAAGTCCACCCATATCCATTTGAGTGATTTCCTCGCCCTTATCCCATTCTTCATTGCTCATGTAGAAGGAAGCCATTTCATCACCTGAAAATTCAAAGGCCTCTACAATGGCCTGATGCAAGTCATCAAAAGAGTCGGAACCTTTGATTTGGATATCACGAAAGACCTCTTCCGTTTGATCAATTAGAACCCTAAAATGAAAAATATTTTCGCTCATGAGGCCGCAAATTTACGCAATACTTAAACGAATTATACGGGTCAGAAATTTAAGCTGATCCCGTTTTCGATGGAATAGATTAATTTAGTGATGGGGATAATTGGTCGATCTTCATAAGCCAGTCTAACCCCTGTTTTAAACGAGAGCTTATCGTTAATTTGAAAATTGAGATTTGAGGCGTTGGTGTACCTGTTTCTAGTGGCATCGATATCCCTGTCATAGCCCACTTGATAGTAGAAGATTGTATTGAAATCAACATGATCACTAATTGACCACCTCACAATTACGTTTGAGCTGATCTTCAGGAATTTCACTGCGATATCTTCGGGATCAACGGATGACAACCAGCGTTCATACTCGTACATCGGCCCCAGTCCGAAGGCCAGCATAACTTTGCTTTTTCTTAGGGCATTCCATCGAGCAGTACCTCCTGCAATGAATCGAGCGCTTAACCCTCTGAATTCGTCATATTGGGCTTGACCAAAGAGTTCTGGACTAAATCTTTCGCGAAAGAAAAATGTGCTCCGGACATGTAGATTGCCATAACTTAGGATTCTACTGGAATTGTTTTCTACGTATGAGACGTCCCCTAAAAGCATGTAAAAATGCTTACCCGGAGCATAAATGGAACTGATTTCGGAACCGAGTGCAATGAATTCAGCGCGCTCTTCTTCTGTTGCACTTCTATTGTAAAGGTCAAAGTTTGCTTCAAGTTTAAGCCGGAAAGGATCTTCCCGGCTTAAACTATCAAGTCTGAACTTTTCAATGTTCATGATTTGTCCTTTCACTTGAAGTGAACCAAAACAAAACAAAAAGAATGCGAACAGAATTTTTCCGCTGATGCGGATAATCATAAATAACTTAGTTCGAAATAGTGATGTTATTGATCATTTCGATAGGGACCGTCATTCCATCAGGAATTTGAGGGTTTGGTGCTAATGTGATGCTTCCTACTATATCGTCTTTGAGTGTACCTGAAGTAACCCAACCACTTGCGACTTCAACATTTAAAGTACCTGATCTTTCTCCTTCGTAATATTGGGTAGCATCCATGCCTTGCATGCTAGTGCTGGCATTTGCAGGATCGGTTTCCAATGTTGCTTTTACATCTACAACGGCCATTCCACCTTCTACTGACTTTAACGTGTAAGTCGTTTTTGAAATAATGGGAAGTCCTGTAGATGTGAATTGTTCTTTGGTCCAAGAAGCCCCAACCTTTACAGGTTTTTCAGGAAAGATGTCAGTAGTCATTTCCAGATTTTTTGCAAGACCGTCATCACCGAAGCTACTAGCTACTTGTTCGGCCATCGCAGGACCTCCGGCCATTCCTTCAGTTGCGGTTTTAACCATTTCTTCGAGCCCCATCACTTCTTCTACCATTCCTTTCTCGGTGATCTTTGCATCGAATTTTTTGTCTGTCAAGCTTGCAAGCACTTTTGACATGGGATCGACGGTTTCAAGTGAAGCAGTGTCAGAAGTAAACGTTTGTGTCTGCCCCATTCCTGTCATGGACATACCTACGTTGCCGTACCAGATTTTGTATGTATCTGATTTTCCGTTATCCTCGGTCAATTCCATGTAAGTAGTTGAAGAGGCTGTTGTATTGATTTCCATCACTTGGCCCATCATAGTTTGTTTGGTCACGTTTTCAACTTCCGTCTTTTGCGTGTATTTTTTTCCCTTTTCAAGGTTTAGTTTCATGTCCACCTTTTGAGCGAGGACAATAGATGGAGCAATAAGAGCTACCCCGATTAAAGCTTTCGTAAATTTCATTGTCTGATTTATTTGAGTCCAAAGAACGCAAAAAAAGAGCCACGATTTATCTAGCTCATCCCATTATACTGCCGCTCATGTATGACCGGCTAAATTGGAATTCGTTCTCTTCTTTTTCTTTAGCCTGCAATGACTCTTCTTGTTGAAGAGGCTGATCGGACTATTTCGAAAAACTGAGCCTCACACCGGCATTGACGATAAAGGTATTTTGCTTAAACTCGGTGAAGTTATCAAAGATGCCGTCTTGCTCTTTAAGTCCATCGTTTGTGTTGGTTAAACCAAATTCATAAGTAACGTCTACGAAGAAAATGGAAACATCCAATCCTGCACCGACTTGTGCACCCCATTGGCTATCATTCCAATCCACGGCGTCATTGATTTCTCCATTGTCGTATTTGGTGGTCGTTAGAAACATAAGTGAAGGCCCTGCAAATGCACGAAAGTTTAAGAAAGGCTCAGTAGTCGGATCTACAAATCGGTATCCCACTAAAATTGGAATAGTAACTCCCTCAACGGTTTGATCTACGTTTACGTTTCCTGAAGAGCTGTATTCGGTAGACCTTGAAAAATAGGCAATACCGGGATTAAGGTGGAATCTATTTCCGATCATTAAGCTAGCACCTATCTGGCTGCCTATTTTTGCCTGAGTGCTTGTGCCGTCAGGCGAATCGGAGACATTGCTAAAATTCATTCCTATAAACGGACGAATTTCTACTTGTGAATGTGCCACAAAAAAGAAAGCGAGAAAAGTGAAAGTGATTAAGTATTTCATAGTAGATAGATTTGATAATAAAGTTACGGGTTTCTTGCAAGCATTTTTGATTCTCAGACAATAACTTCAAGAGTTTCTGTGATTGCTTTTGCAGCATTTTCCCCCGCACGCATAGCACCATCAATAGATGCGTTGGTAAGGTAGTCACCGGCCAAATGGATATGCTCGGTTATTTGGGTTTGTTCAGCCGGGATTGACAATGCAGGACGATCAACTGTGGGTAAAGCTTGTTTAATTTTATACTCTTTAAGAAATTCCAATTGAGATTCGTCTATATTCAAGTTCTTTGCCAAATCTGTCTTTACAACTTGTGGACTTTCGTTACCCCGAACGGTTACAGACCAGAGAGACCGATTGGGAGGAGCTGATTGAGGAACGACTTCATCATGCCGTGCATAGTTATTTACAGAGCTACTCGGACGAGCATCTAGCCCAATGGTTCTTGTCATGGATGGTAGACTATTTTCCCCACTAAAGTACATGGTTGTGGTATGTTTCCACGAAATGGGATTATCCATTTGAGTGAGCAGTTTGTCGGGGCTTGAGGCAATAATGATCTTTTTCGTTTTAAAAAGCGACCCATCCTCTAACTCAACAGAAGGATCTTGGTTGACCTTTATAACTTTGGTGTTCAATCTGATTTCAGTTGATTTCAATTTAGCCTTTATTTGCTTCGGAATTTCTCCCATCCCTTTGGCAGGAATACATGCACTGCCTTTCGAGAAGTTTCTAAAAACAAATCGAAACATAGCTGCATCTGTCACTAAATCTCTCTCGAGAAAGATTCCACCAAAAAAAGGTCGAAAGAAGTTTTTGATAATTCTAGCTGAAAAGCCATAATCCTTTAGGTAATCCAAAGTTGTTTGTCGATCTCCTTCAAATATTTCCTTCAGCTTTTTTGTCTGAAGTTGTTTGGAAAGGTTGAGCATTTTAATCTTGTCAGAAAGAGACCCGACGCGTGAAAGAGCTGTAGAAGGTAGAGCCGCAATTTTTCTGGTAGGGTCTGCTATCGAAAAGCTTCCTCTATCGTCAAAAATTTTTGCACCAGGTTCGAAGCGTTTTAGCTCCAATGCTTCAAAGTCAAGTATCTCTTTTGCCTTTTCGTAAGTATCGATAAGTACTTGAAAACCCCTTTCCAGCGTATACCCATCAACTGTATCTGTTTGAACTCGTCCACCCACCTCAGTATCCGATTCTATGATCAAGACAGAGCATCCAGCTTCTTCACATTTCATTGCGGCTACAAGCCCGGCAACACCAGCGCCAACAATTATGACATCGTATTGAGTTTCATTTTTCATGTTGGCCGAAAATAAAAAAAGCAGCTTGAAGGAGGCTGCTTATAAATAAATTTAAACTTCTTGTTTGCCTAATTCGGGTCGGTCCATATAACCGAACTCCTGCTCATCTTCCAATTCTTCTCCATTGTACTCACCGTATTTGAGCACTACCCAAACCATCCAAATGATAAGAACAGGTGACGCTGCAAAGATGAAGGCAACCCAATTTAAGAGGATTCCTGTACTGGCGAACATTGTATAAAGGAGCAGAATCATTGATACTCCCCCAACTGCTATGGACTCGTGTTTCATAGTGTTAAAACACAGATTAAAGCAGATGGTTCATCATTCACTTTCGAAATGGCGATCCTTTATTAACTGAGATACGCGATTTTCAGCATAAGTCTTTTCGGGACTCTTGAGGGTATCTTCTTGAGATATGTATAGCTCGAACATCTCCAGAGCTGCTTTGGAGTCTTGGTAGTAGATGTCATAGCTCTTCGCTAAATGATAATTGAGGATATTTCGTGCAGAAAATTTCTTTGCCATCCGAAAGGACTCAATGGCCTCTTGATGATCGTCGCCTTCTTGCTGCATTAATCCAAGTCTCTCGTAATAGGTGCCTAAGTTGCCTGAGATGGCCTTATTTAGAGCCTGTCCATACTGAACGGTGGCCATATCAATCTGTCCTAGCTTCTCCATGGACAAACCCATATAATAGTGTGGATAGTCAAGTTCGTTGAGAGTGTTGGACAAGGTCCTTAATATTTCAATTGCCTCTTCGTACCTACCCAGGTGATACAGAGATATTCCTGTATACCGCATTGCCAACAAAGGAGGATCATCCTTCATCAGAGGGTCCAACCACCCAATTGCATCTTCCCATTTCTCTGAGTCAAAGGCAAGCTTGGCTTTGGTGAGTAAGCTAAATCTATTTAAAGGATCTAGGTCCAAAGCACGATTTAACAGGCTGTCCGCATCATCATATTGCCTGAAATCAAGTAATAGCTTGGCGAACCCGGTTATGGTTATTAAATCAAGGCTGTCGTTTTGATATGCCAGGGAATAATAAGCCAATGCTTTATCCAATTTCATGGACTGCACGGCACTTTCGGCAGCTTCTCGGTAGAAATAAGCGTTGGTAGGATTGATGATAATCAGCTGCTCGTAAAGTTCCAAGGCATCACTATTCGAAGCTTTTAAGAGTTCTGCCGATGCTAGCAAGGAGGGCACATGGGTGCTATCTATCTGTAAAGCCTTATTGAGATTTTCGATCGCTTCTTTTTTTCGTCCTTTTTTAATCAAGGCTTTAGCGGTCAGGTAGTATGCATTAATGTTCCCGTTGTTATTCAGTTTCCATTTTTCACCAATGTTTATGGCTGTCTGGATTTGCCCGTTTTCCATGGCAGTGCTGAATTGGCTATAAAAGTCTGAGTCTTCTTGCTGTGCAAGAAGAGAGGTGAGCAAAAAGGAGAACAACAAAAGAGTGAATAGTTTCTTCATGCCCCGAAGATAAGAGACCGGAGGCAGATCAACTAATTATTTAGTTTAAAGATGGGTTCAATGGTTTACCCTTTTACATGGCTGTCGCCAATGCAGAAATTCGGAACCAGTACGCCTGGCCTTTTTGAAGGCCTCTAACTGTAAATGATGTCGACCGAGTTTTACTATAAACCTGCCATTCTGGTTTATTAGCCTCTTCGAAATTTGCATACTCAATGACGAATAGCGAATTAGGGTCATGATAGTTCCATTCAAGGTGAATGGGCAATATGTTATTCGCTGTAGCAACTTGTAAACCTATCGGACGCATAGGTGTAGATTCAGTTGGGAAACTTTTTTCCATTCCTTTCAAGATAAAAATCAAATCAATGTAGCATTCCAACAAAAAGCCTGGACTTCCCTGTTCAGCCGAAAACAATTCGTTTTCCAATCGCTCGACAGACCATAAAAGCGCATCCAATCGATCATTCTTTTGATGAAGACCTTCACGGGCTGATCTCAAGGCAGAAATGCATCTGACTTGCAGAGAATGTTCGTTTTTTCCAATGGCGTATTGTTCGCTCATTTTATTTGATTATTCCTTGTGAGATACGATGGTTTCCCTATTTGGTTACACCGCTGTTTAGTTTTTCTTAGGTTTTAAATGAGTCGTTAGTGAGCAGTAGGCAGTTTAAAGGTTAACATTGCTTATTCAAGTTTTCATTAAGCTGTTTTTAATCTTTGAAGCGTTTCTTTAATCAGTTTTTTCAAGACTGTAATTCAATGAGCACGACAATGATGTCCAACTCAGCCTCAACTAATTCGATATCTTTCTATTGAGATAAACGAGTTTTGACTTTACTCGGTCTTCGAAAAGGCTTTTTTAACATGAGTCCAAGCCTCAGAGATCTCGCCTTTGAAGTTTGACCATCCTTCTTCCGTTTCTTGGCTCATTTCTCCAAGTTTAGATTCCAGATTGCGAATAGATTTGTTCAAATCTTCTTTCTTCTCTATCCATTCATCAGATGCGTCGGATGCACCCAGGGTCATTTGCAACCTCAAAAGGTCAAAACGGGTATGCCACTCGTCAAATTTTGAATCTGCTTTTCCAGCTAATTCTCGAACATTTTTCTTCGAATCTCCCATCAGTTTTATAGATGCCTCATTCGCACCTCTAATCAATGAGGTCAACTTTTTTCTTTGCTCTTGTATCGCCTCTTTGGTTTCGGCTTTTCCAAGCGCAGCTTGTACTTCTAGCTCCTCGAGCTTTGTTCGCATTTCCACAGAAGCAATAGATGCCTCAGTTTCAAGAGAGGTTCTGGTTTCTTTTGACCAGTTGAGGATTTCTTTTTTCTGTTCTTCGAATTTATTGCTTAATTCCTTCGAGCCTAAATGCAATTGCACACGAAGTTCATCAGCTGTAGCCCTCCAGCGATTAATAAAATTCTCTTTGTCCATTTTGAAAAAGTTTTGGTTGCAGTAAATGTAGACAATTCTTACTGACTTGAAAGTGGTTATCAAAGATTTTCTAAAATGTTCCCAACCTTTTCTTTTTAAGACATTCGATTCTGCCTCAACGAATTTTGGGTAATGAGGAATTTGGAAAGAAAGTATTAAAATACATAGGAAAAGTTATTTTCCTCTGCGACCCATTTCTCCGAATCAGGTTAGTAGAGAACCGCTGCTTGCGCATTTATTTTTCCCCATCCGAAGTTACTATCTCTAGAAGGGTAAAAGTTGGAGGCATTTTTCAAAGCTTCCAATACGTCTTCTTTTGATTGACTGAGATCATTGGACCACACTAGAGCCGCAATACCGGCTGCTGTGGCTGTTGCTACCGAAGAGCCTCCTGTATAGTTCGGGTCATTACCCGAATCAGCAAGAGTGAGTGGGGTCCTGCCAGAATTGTTGCGATCTTCCATGGTTACTACGAAATCTACTTGAGAACCACTGTGGCAAGTCGAGCACTTTTCCATAGGAGATCCTGTTTTCGTTCCAGTTACCGCTATGGTATTGCTCAAAGTAGCCGGGAAAATTACTCCTACGAACGTTGTAAACTCAAATGATGTACCCGCTGCTGTAAAGATCATTTTACCCTGATTGTAGGCAAAGTTGATTGCATCTGTAATTTGACTGCTCGAAAAGAGATTACCCATTGACATAGAAATAATATCAACGTCGGCTCTGTTTCCCAAGAAGGTAAATGCATCGGATACACCGTCTTGTTCAGCACTCGTGTCGTGAACGACATCTTCCGCGGCTCGAATTCCGATCAGATTACTCTGAAAAGCCACACCGGCAAATGATCCATCACTACTGGCAGGGCCTGCAGCTGTACCCGCCATATTTGTTCCATGTCCGCAAAGGTCATCAATGCCATCGTTTTCGCAGAATATAAACAAGAAACAAGGGTCGTGAAATCCATAGCGCTCAACGGTCCGACTGCCGGAAAGACCACCGGAAAACTCACTGTTCAACTTTGCTTGATCAGATGAAATTCCAGTATCGATAATACCCATAGTCACTCCGTTTCCTCGGCTGCTTGCCTTCCAAGCTTTATGAATCTTCATGTCAATAAAGTTCCAACTTACTCTTGGTCCTTGAGGTGCAGTAAAGTAGTCGCTTGGGCTGGGGTTGGCTATTCCCGAGTTTCCTCCACAACCGCTGTCGGATCGCCATGGACCCTCATTCTCAAATGTAAACCCCATTGGTTCTGCATAACGTACTACACTAAAGTTACGTAGGTTGGCCAAGATTTCGTAATCCCAAATTCTGATATTGAAGTAGGGTAGCGGCTTATCGCCAAAAACCAGTAAATCTTCTGCTTCTACAGAGAGTGTCGGATACTTGCGCTTGGTCTCCGAAACCACATAATTGATCAGGCTATTCTTGGTGTTTTTCCATTCAGGTGACTCCACATCGATTTGATGAATGCTTTGATCCAAGTTGCCATATCCATCCGGCTGATATCCCACGGAAATGACACTATCCGATGAAATCGTTGTGCTCCACAAAGTGTAGTCATCATAATTTGACCAAGACACAACGCCATATCTCTCGAGATGAGAAGAGAATTCTTGAACCAATTCAGAATGACTTAGAGGTTCTCGATTATTCAAAGGTTCTACCGGATTAATCAGTGTCAACTCTGTATTAGCAGGATTCGAATTAACAGGAATGCTCTCTTTTTCTTTTTGGCAAGAAAGAAGTGCAATGCTTAATAAAGGGATTGTAAAATAGCGTAAGCGCATGGTTAGAATTATTTGGTTGTGTGCAAGTTCATCATTCTAGATGAAAAAAGAAAGAGCTCTTTAGAAGCCGTCTTATCAACAACAAGGAAATTTTATATTTGCGCTGCTTAAAAAACGAACCATGAAAAGAATTCTTTCATCACTATTAACTGTAGTATTTGCTATCACTTTGATGACTTCATGTCAGAATGAAGGAGCAAATGATCAAACAGGTCAATCTTCAGAGAATACTTCCGACGGAAGTGAAGCCAACTTTCAAACAATGACGGAGCAATTCGCAGACATTAAAATCCTGCGATACCAAATTCCCGCATGGGATGAGCTGACCCTGCAGCAAAAGGAATTGACATACTACCTCACGCAAGCCGGAACTGCCGGAAGGGATATGATGTATGATCAAAACTATCGCCACAATCTGACGATCAGAAGGACACTTGAAAATGTTTTTAGAAGCTTTGACGGTGATAAGTCTACTGATAGTTGGAAGGCATTTGAGACCTACCTGAAGCGCATCTGGTTTGCCAATGGTATTCATCACCATTACTCCTACGAGAAATTCACAACCGAATTTGATCGTGTTTACTTGGAAACCTTACTTGCTGAAACGGGGTCAGAGTTGAGCGATGAAGTGATGACCGTGATTTTCGATCCAACGATAGATTCTAAGAAAGTGAGCAAAGACCCGAATAAAGACCTTGTATTAGCGAGCGCCGTAAATTTTTACGATCCTACGCTTACCGAGGCGGACGTCAACGCTTTCTACGAAGTGAAGAAGAAAGACAAAGATCCCAAACGTCCTATTTCTTATGGACTGAACTCAAAGCTCGTGAAAGAGAACGGACAAGTAATGGAGAAAACATGGAAAGTCGGAGGAATGTACGGACCTGCTTTGGAGAAAGTAGTTTACTGGCTGGAGAAGGCTAAGGCCGTTGCCGAAACGGACAAACAGAAAGAGTCTATCGGTTACCTGATTGAATACTACCAAACGGGTGATCTCAATAAATGGGATCAATACAATATTGCTTGGGTTCAAGATACCTTGAGTACGGTAGATTATATCAACGGTTTCGTAGAGGTGTACAATGACCCACTCGGATACCGCGGTTCCTATGAAACAGTCGTTGAGATTCGCGATTTGGATGCCTCCAAAAAGATGAAGGTCATTGCTGAAAACGCTCAGTACTTTGAAGACAATTCTTCGATTCTCGATGAGCACAAGAAGGAGAACGTCGTTGGGATTTCTTACAATTTTATCAATGTCGCGGGCGAAGCAGGTGACGCCAGTCCTTCAACACCCATCGGCGTGAACCTACCCAATGCCGATTGGATTCGCGCCGAATACGGTTCGAAGTCCGTGAGTTTGGGAAACATCGTTGCGGCTTATGACAAAGCAGGAACTTCGGGATTCTTAGCAGAGTTTAGCCACGACAGTACCGAGATAGCTTTGGCCAAAAAATATGCGAAGCAAGCAGATAAACTTCATACGGCTCTTCACGAGGTGATTGGCCATGCAAGCGGAAAGTTGAATCCCGGGATTGGTACTCCAAAGGAGACCTTGAAAAACTATGCCAGCACATTGGAAGAAGGCCGTGCTGATTTGGTAGCTCTTTACTACATGCTCGATCCGAAATTGATTGAGATTGGAGTGATGGATGACTTGGGAGTGGGCTATCATGCCTATGACGATTATATCAAGAATGGATTGATGACCCAATTACGTCGTATTGAGCCGGGAGCAGTTATAGAAGAAGACCACATGAGAAACCGTCAGATGGTTGCTGCATGGGTATTCGAAAAAGGAGAAGCTGATAATGTGATTTCGAAAGTAATGCGCGACAGTCTGACCTACTTTGAAATCAACGATTACGATAAGCTCCAAACACTATTCGGAGATTTGCTCAGAGAAATTCAACGCATTAAGTCTGAAGGCGACTATGAAGCGGGGAAAGCTTTGGTTGAGACTTATGGTGTTCAAGTTGACCCTGTGCTACATGCCGAAGTTTTGGCAAGAACCGAAAAGTTCAATAGCGCTCCTTATGGTGGCTTTATTAATCCGCAGTTGGTGCCGATTATGGAAGATGGAAAGATCACCGAAGTAAGGGTGGAATATCCGGACGATTTTGCCACGCAAATGCTCTATTATGCTGACGAATTCACTACCCTTCCCGATTACAATTAGCATTCATTGAAAGTCATTTACGAAAAGAGGCTGTCTCATACGGGACAGCCTCTTTTCGTTTTATTAGCATGAAGTTTTTATCCTAGTTTTCCTCTGGCTATTGCTTTATGTGAGAAGAATTATCAACGAATATATCAATCCCGGGAAGTAAAAGAGTAGAGTAAGGACCAGGCTAATCCAAAATTCTGTTCCTACGCCTAGAATCAGAGCGACACCCAGTGGAGGTAAGAGAACTGTTATAATTATGGTCCAAACATTCACTTCATGAAAGTTCACGTCTCCTTTTGCGGTTTTCCCACTCACTCTATTTTTTCTAGTGTTAATTCTGAGGGGATAGGCCTTGTCAGCCGAAGGGGTATCAGCAATCTCAAGTTCACTCTGCTTAGTTGTTACGGGTTTAGCCATTAGGGCTTTACTCAATTCTATCGAAGCAGATTCCATTTCAATTCTTTCCTCTGTCTTAACTTTTATTACTTGAGCTTCTGATTTATTTGCCATGTCAGGTGTCTTAGCTTCGGCCAAAGCAGTTTCTTGAGAGGCATTCTCGTTTTCAGCTTTACTCGCGACAGAGGGCTTTTTAATATTTAGATTAAATCCTTTAGTATATCGTCTCTTTTGGACGATCGAGGTCGAGCCTAGTTCTGAGCTGGTTTGACAGGAAGTAGCTAATATTACTACCAGCAGGCACAATGCGGAAAGTCGTTTCATAAAAATGTGGTTTAGTTTTAAGTAATCATTGAATTGCGAATATGATGAAAATTGTTCAGCAGGTGTAATCGTCTAACCTGAATTTACAAATGTGTATAGTTTGAAGATAAAATCCAGGAATTATGGAACTGATAGGATAAATAACTTGGTCACTTTTGCGTATTTTCAGCCCGATGAAAAAGATCAGCGGCGAACCGAATCTTCTGAAAGCAGCCTTTACGCATTATATCCATACGGGTTTGGAGGTGTACCGAAAACCGGCAATTGAGTACATGCGCCATTCTGATGAACCGATACCCGACCGAGCGGGACGGCGCCATGCCGAAGATGCTCCTTTTACTTTTATCGATCTTTTCGCCGGAATAGGCGGTTTCCGTTTTGCCCTCGAACGACTAGGTGGGCACTGCGTATTTACCAGTGAATGGGATAAGTATTCTCAAAAAACGTATTTCGAGAATTTTGGTGATTTGCCTTTCGGCGATATTACTTCGGAAGAAACCAAATCGTTTATCCCTGACAACTTTGATATTCTCTGTGGTGGTTTTCCTTGTCAGGCTTTTTCCATTGCGGGAAAGCGAGGTGGGTTCAGCGACACAAGGGGTACGCTCTTTCATGATGTGGCTGAGATCATTCGACGCAAGCGACCGAGAGCCCTTTTCTTAGAGAATGTAAAAGGACTTTTCAATCACGACCGAGGAAAAACCCTGAAAACGATTTTAAATGTCCTCCGCGATGATTTGGGATACACCGTTCCCAATCCGAAAGTGGTCAACGCTAGAAATTACGGAGTTCCTCAAAACCGCGAAAGAGTCTTCATCATTGGTTTTCGGGATGAAGTTGATGCTGCTGAATTTGAGTACCCTGAACCCGATGAGGAGGTCACCACTTTCGAAGAAGTTAAAGAAGAAAAACCCGTTTCGGTGAAGTACTACCTCTCGACCAAGTACCTCGAAACGCTGCGTGAACACAGACGTAGGCACGAGTCGAAAGGCAATGGCTTCGGCTACGAAATCATTCCTGATGACGGCGTGGCCAATGCCATCGTCGTGGGTGGAATGGGACGCGAACGGAATCTGGTTTACGATGAGCGACTTACTGACTTTAATCCCGTAACCAAAATAAAGGGAGAAGTAAACCGTGAAGGAATTCGTCGTATGACCCCCAGGGAGTGGGCCCGATTGCAAGGCTTTCCCGAAACTTTCAAGATCGTGGTAAGCGACGCTCAGGCTTACAAGCAATTTGGAAATAGCGTGGCAGTACCAGCCATCGAGGCAACTGCGCGACAGTTGATCGAAGCACTCCGGTTAAACACTCAAGCACATGTTCAGGAAAGCCATCACTGACATAGAGCTCAAGGGCGATCAAATCTCCGTTTCCCGAAGTTTGGATATATCATTGAGCCAGGCAGAACAGCAAATTGCTGAGCTGAGCTATTCCGGAGTCGGACTTTCAAAAGATCCAAAAGTCGAAAAAGCTAAGCTACTGCCTTTTGCTTTGGCTTTTTATTACCACCTTTTTTCTCAGCGATCTATCCCAACCGAAAAAGAACTATTTGATCGATACGTCTCTTTTTCCGGAAGGGAGGAAGAGAACGAAATCATCATTGAAGAAGAACGATATTCCAAGACTGGATTACGTGCCCGACTCCTCAGAACCTATCCTTCGCTTATTAGAGATTTTCACCTCTATCTGATGCTTCAAGAATCCAACCGTTTTCAATCAGTGGGTTATTCCTTGAGTAAAGACTATTACGATGGATTGGATCTTTCATTGAATCATTCAGGGCAAGCTTTTCACCTCTCGGTTTACTTGCAAACGAAACGTTCTGCTGAATTCAAAAAGAAGAAGTACACTCGTCATGATTACATTGGAGTAAAGGAAATTGCCATTCCGCTTGAGTTTAATTCCATGGAGAAACTAGGGCAGATTTACGTCTGTACGGATGCACACATACAGACCGTACTCCATAAGATTGAATTGGACTCGCAGTCATGAATTACGATGAGGTCTACGCATCCAATTCGGCCTACTTCGGGAAGCCATTTCCCGAAGTGATTGACTATTTCAAGCGGCAAGGGAAAAGAGGTAATATTTTGGATGTGGGCTGCGGCCAAGGTCGCAATGCCATTCCTTTGGCCGAAATGGGGTACAAGGTTCATGGTATCGATACTTCCTCAATTGCGATCGGTCAACTAAAGACTCAATTAGAAAATATAAGTCTTAATTTAAAAGTTGAACATAAAGAATTTATCTCTTTGACCAATCTCGATCACTTCGACTTTATCCTGCTCGACGGCTTTTTCCATTTCTATGATCATGAGCTAGCTGATGAAGAAGTGAAAATGCGTCACCTCTTGGAGAATGTTCGTCCTGAATCTAAGTTGGTATTCTGCTTTGCCGATCACAGCGATTCGGTCTCAGCATTTCGGCAAATGATATCGAAATTGGCGGTTATTGAAGAGAGTCAAGTTCAATACGAGTACACCGACCCGGTTTCTCAATGGAAATTTGAAACCAATTATTTCTTTTCAGTGCTTCAATCTTTGCAATAAGGAAAGGTCATCTGGAAGTTTTTTTGAGGGGTTGCACAATAAATATATATACCTCATAGTTCTATGTATTGAATATTGATATATATTTGCCCTATGTATTCAAAAGAACTGCTCAAAGGAACCTTGTCGCCGATTATTCTTAGCCTCCTCTCCGAGAACGGAAAGATGTACGGTTATGAGATTTTTATGAAGGTGAAGGAACTATCGGATGGTAAGATTATTTTAAAGGACGGTTCGCTCTATCCCATTTTACAAAAGATGCACAAAGAGGGCTTGTTGACTTTTGAGGAAGTGGCAATTGGTAAAAGAATTAGAAAATACTACTATATAACGGCTCAAGGCGAAGAGAAGAAGCGAGACTATCTTGAAGAGTTAAAGGACTTTATGAATACCATTAATCTGGTCGTCTTTCAATCTTTCCAAACCATATGAAACTATCCGAAGAACAAATCATTTTTATCAGGAAAACCCTTATGGACGAAGGAATTCAGAACGAATCCCTCACCGATGATGTCCTCGATCACATTTGTTGTGTGGTGGAGGTGCTGCTCAAGAGAGGAAAGAACTTCGATGAAGCATTAAATGAAGCCATCGATGATTTGGCACCCAACGGACTTATAGACTTAGAAATTCAAACACGCTATTTATTAAACTCAAAACGTACAATAACCATGAAAAAGCTAATGTATTTAATAGGCTTCCTTGGAGCCGCTACACTTTCTTCGGGCATGATATTCAAACTCATGCACTGGCCAGGAGCCAACGTGATGTCCGTAGTCGGACTTGTTGCACTTGTCTTTGTCTTTGTTCCACTCTTGGCATTAGACTTCTACCGTTATGAGGTCTCAAAAGCTTTGTCAAGTCGTTTCAGTTTTTTTTCCGGGGTGATTGCTACGGTTCTTATCGCTGTGTCAATCGTTTTTAAAATGCTTCACCTTCAGGGTGCGAGCGTGCTGCTCGTAGTCGGAGGATTTATCTTCGTTTTTGCATTCCTACCTTTCTTATTCTTTTCGCTTTATAAGAAATCTGTTTCTTAGCTAAGTCGAAGAGAAACCTGCAAGAAAAAAGCCGCAGACTCCCAAGAGCCTGCGGCTTTTTAAGCTTTATTAAAACCTTGCTGTAGCACTTAGCACTACATTTCTGCCTGCTGCAGCTATTCCCGAACTGTACGTTCGATAGCGCTGATCGGTCAGGTTTTCGACACCGGCACTGATTGTCCACGTGGTCGAAAGCTGATACTTCGCTCTGAAATTTAGCGTATACCAAGAAGGTGAATAGGGGTTTCCTTTTCCATCGGTAGCATAGAGATAAGGCTTGCCTTGCTCACCAACATTTAAGTCCTCGAAAGCCAATTCTCCGCTGTATTGAGTGTTCAGTTCAAGCGTAAATTCGGGTTTTACGTAGCGCAGTCTCGTTACTCCAAACCACGGTGCGGCGTGTCGTGCGGGACTGGTCGATCCATCGTCGAGTTCCTCTTCTCCATCTTGCCAATTGAACTGACTCGAAAGGGTAAAGTTTTGAGGAAGGATTACCTCAAGCTCAGCTTGGATACCATAAACCGTAGCTTCAGCAGCGTTTTGAATGGCTTGGACTTGACTTAATTCGCCTTGGTACAAGATGCTGTCTTGACCATTAAGCGTAAAGTCTCTCCGAACCAGTGCATTGTTGAGAAGGGTGTAGTATCCCGTCACACCAATTTTTACTCGATTGGCGAGAACTTTTGAAATACCCAATTCGAAATTGGTAGCGTACTCCGCATCGAGATTGGGATTTGGAATGACCACCGAGCCTGGCTCTGAGTCAAAGATCTTCCCGACATCATCGATATTAGGCGCGCGGAATCCAGTGCTTACCACCGCACCGATTCTGATATCGCTGTAGCGCTCATAAACCAGTCCGAGGCTTCCTGTAACCGCGCCATTGCTCAAGTTGGCCTCGTCAAATGGGAGAGGAGTGAGCGTGGTGTCAAACTGCGCATTGATGTCGAAGGCGTTGTAGCGAACTCCCGCATTTAGAGCCAGGTTTTTTCCCAATTCCTGACGGTAGGTAGCGTAAACACCATATGACGCCCAGTTGCTCTCAGGGTAGCGAGGAGCTGAGGGGGTGATAATCAAATCTCCTATACCGAAATCTTCACGTGTGCCGACTGATCGGACGTTGTTTAGTACTGCTTCCGCCCCATAAATCAGCTCCTTCCCTTTTCCAATCGATTTGGTCAGGTCGAGATTGACGGTATAGGCATCAACGAATTCTTCTTGAGTGAAACGAAGTGAGTCATTAAAATTGCGGTCAATTCTGCTTTCTTCAAATCGCTGATAGGCCAAACGAACCCTCAGGATATCGTAAATACTACCTTGACTTCGGTGCGTCATGCTGAGGTTGTTCATCATCCACACTTGCGGACCGTAATACCACTCTGCTGATCGAGGCAGCCCATCGCTGGTTCTGATCAATCGATCGTAGCGCGGATTGTTACTTGTAGTCGAATAGTGAAAACCGTAGGTGAAATCCCATGCAGCATTTGGTGAAAATCGCACCTTCTGCATCAGGTTGGTTTGGTTGTAAGCAGTATTTATCTGTACTTCCGGATCGGGGTTGTCGAATACCAAATCCGTAGTGTTCACAGTCTCCACATAAAAGGTTCTCAAGTAGTCATCAGGGCCGTGTGATCCCATCCGAAGATCATCAAAATCAGTGAAGCTCACCGAGGTAACTGAAGACCACTTCTTGCCACCGAAGGTTATGTCGAAATGGGTGGCTCTTTCGTTATTTGCGGAAGAATAGCGTGCCATAGCCCTACCTGATACCAGCGTGGTGTCATCTGTAGAGAATTGTGGCGTGAGCGTTTGGAAACTCATCACACCTCCTATAGCGTCGGAGCCATAGATCACAGAGCCCGGTCCGAATATGATTTCGGCCCCTTCCATAGCCATAGGATCTAGCGAAATAACATTTTGCAAATTCCCGCTGCGAAAGATGGCGGTGTTCATCCGAATACCGTCTACGGCAATGAGTAGGCGGTTGGTACTAAAACCTCGAATCATCGGGCTACCGCCACCTTGCTGACTTTTTTGGATGAAGACTTCTCCCGAAGCGCCTAAGAGGTCGGCGGTGGTCTGCGGATTTTGAAGGCTGATGATTTTCGGATCGATCTTACGAACTCGATTGGGGATAACCCGATCACGCTCAATTCTTCGAGATCCTGATATGACCACTTGGTCGAGGTCGAAGTCAGCCGTTTCGAGCTTAATCACAAAATTGAGATCTTCGATTTCTTCGAATGATAGCCGCTGGGTTTCGTAGCCCAGTAATCTGATCTCTATTTCTTCCGCTTTGGCGAAAGCCGAGATATCAGCTTTTCCTTTGACGTTCGTCACGGCAAAAGAGGGAATACCTTCGGCCACAAAGGTGGCAGACGCAACAGGCTTTTTGGTAGCGCCATCAAGGATCGTGGCCACTTGTGCCGGCGTTACTATCGACATGAGGAAAAACAAAAAGAGCAGAGTGCCTTTGCGTGCTCCTTTCAATAAATCAGTCGACATAAGAAATTGGACTCTTTTCACAGCCCGCAAAAATACGTTTTTGCCGATTGAATGAAGGACAAATTCCCTTTGATTTACTTCAAGAAAGCGTTCTAGCTTGAAGAGAAATTCTTAACTAACCATCATACCGATACAATCCATTCCAACCGCCAAACCAAATGCGACCTTTCGAATCTTCGTAGGCACACCTTAGCGTGTGGCTGATACAGCCTTGTGGCTCAAACATTTTCTGTAGTGTGTCGCCGTCGTAGCGGTACATGAATACTCCTTCTATGGGCAGCCAAACGTTGCCATGGCTGTCTTCAAATAGATCGGCCGAAGCCATCGAGCCATATGGGTCTCTTGCTGTTTCCACTTTCGTAAAAGCGGTTCCATCCCAACGGCATACAAGACCATTTTGAGTAGAAAACCAGAATTCGCCGTTGCGATCTTCCAAGATGCTCTTTACGGTATTGTCGCAAAGGCCGTCTTCTTCAGAGATGTTTTTCAACGATTTTCCGTCAAAGATGAAAGCGCCTCCATTGGTTCCAAACCACATATTACCCTTGCTGTCTTCCATGATGGAGTGCACCATATTGGTGCTTCGAACAAAATTCACGGAGTCTGATTCCGTTTCGGGAAGATCGAAGGTGGTGAACTTGTTTCCATCATAAGTGGAGAGACCTTGAGACGTGCCGATCCAGAGCAATCCTTTGCTATCCATGGCCATACTGTGCACATCGTTATTTACTAATCCGTCATTTTGGGTGTAATTAGTTATGGTTCCGTTTTGCCACTTGGTAACGCCGCCATCGGTACCCATCCATAGGTTGCCGTCTTTGTCCTCAGCGATTTCTCTCACATCGTTTCCGGCTATTCCTTGCTCGGTTGAGATATAGACCACCGTATCACCATCATAGCGAATGACGCCCCAGCCTTTGGTACCAAACCACATGAGTCCGCTTCGGTCTTCGTGAATGTCGTTGGTCCACGCGCGTATTTCCAGCCCGGGTTCGTTCTTGGGATTGTTTCCGTTTTCGTAGCCGTAGAGCTCATGCCCGGGGGGCAGATCACTTGAAGTATTGAGTTCTTCAGCGGTTGACTTTTCATTCACCTGTGCTTGACAAGACATGATGCTGAATACAAATAGAAAGGAGAGCAATCTAAACGGAAATCTCATAATTGATTTTGTATAGTGCTAAGATACGATCAGCATCGCCTGAAGGCTATTTCTAAATGTAAAAGGATGTAAAGGGAGTGTTAAACGTGCTGTTGGCGTAGGTTTATCGGTTAATCTTGAAATCGTCTTAGTTCAGTTTTATCAAATCGCCATTCGGGAGTATTGATTTCCTCCACTTCTTCCAATTTGTACCATGGGCTGAGCGCAGCATCATTCGGATTGGTGAGTATGTGCATTTCTTGCGCGGGCATGTAGCTTTGTGCCAGTAAGTAAACGCTTTCATCGGTATCGGTGTTGACGGCCATATCGATCACTATTACGGCATGCCCCGGCGATCCGCCTCGTATAAAGACATCTCCTATTTGCATTTCTGAGAGTTCTACCGGTTTCAATTCATTGACCAATGAAGCCGTACCCGCATAGCTAAAAACCATTTCCATGTACTTCCAAAACGATTCGTAGCTAGTCGATGGCATGGCTGAATTGACCCATCGAACGTCGTTTCCATTGACTTTGATTCGCTGTCCGTTTCTCCATTTGCTATACTCAGCGTTGAATCCATTGACAAAATTGAAGTGAATCTTGTCGTACTGCTCCGTGCTCCACAGGTACTCGGCACGCAGGCGCATGATGGCATCAGCGCATTGATGCAAATCTCTATTGCCAATAGGCATGTCTATTACCGCCGCCCAGTATCCGTAGTCTGTTTTTTCACTTCCATTGTAGTACTTTACAGGAGATTCATGGGCTTTCAGCGGCAATGTGCGTAGATAAGTCTCAAACCCTCGTGGCCATATGCCCACCCGATCGAATCCGTCAGGCGAAGTAAACCTGGTTATAACTGTCATTCCTTCAGGATTGATCAAGGGATTCTGCTCGATCGTCCCTCTATCGATAGTTTGATCCGAAGATTGCTCAAAATTTGGTTCGGCTGAAGCCAATACTGCTGTAGTTTGATCGCTAGAGAACTCAGCACTGCAGGCACTTACCAGTATTATGGCCAAGTAGGCCAAGGTTAGGGTAGAAAATCTCAAAATTCTATGGATTGCAGAAACGGTAGGTTGCTTAGGTAATAATATAAAGGCTTTTTAACGTAGGTCTACAATCAATTAGTGCCCATTTGCACAGGATGGAATCCTTACTTCTTCACTGCCCCTTCATAAATCCCCACCCAATCTTCTACCGTCATCTTTTCTACGAGTTGGCCGATTAGCTCATAGGGAATGTCATTCACCTTCTTAAAGCGGATGCAGCTCTTGCCCATGTCCAATTTGGTTTTACAATGTTTGGGGTACTCGGTGGTAAACCACTCCATCAAGTCCTGATCGGCATAGATACCCATGTGGTAGAGAGCGATGAAGTTTTTCTGCGCTGCCAGGTTCATAAAAGGGAGCGGGAGGGAAGTGTTGCAATGGTACCCATCGGGATAGATGCTCTTTGGTACCACGTAACCCAGCATTTTGTAAGAGATCTCTTCATGAAAGCCTTTCGGTAAATGGTCCTTGACGGTTTTCCTCAGCTTGATTAGGGCTTCCTTTTTGTCTTCGGCTACTTGGTCTATGTATTCCTGTGGGGTAGTCATTGTGGTGCGCTTGGAAGGGGAAGATAGGGGAATTCTTGATCATGATTTTCCATCCAGCTCATTATTAGGTCTATAGCTATAAGGTTTTTCACCTTGCAGCCCCTGTTTCTCAGATCCCTTGCAGCCTATTTTGTATAAAACGGCGAACGCTTAATGATGTATTGAAGTGTAATCATATAGGCATCATTGGTTTGCCAGAAAGCTTGGTGCGACCTGGTGAAAATGTTCTCCCCCTCTTCATTGTAAACATCCATTTGGACGGTAGTCTCAAAATTGGACGAGGTACTGCCTGTGCCGATGGTATACCCCGAAGTTTTATTGTCTTTTTTCTTCCCGCTGTAATAATTGCCATTTGAAGATGTAGATCCCGTTCGGGTAACCGTAACATTTCCGTAAACGACAAACTCCACATTCAAGGTGTGTGCAATTTCATCGGGAGTAAATGAGGCGATATTGGCATCACTGATTTCATGTTTAGCGAGGATCGCATTCGTAGTGATGGCATCTTGAAATTTGAAGTTTTTGCTTTTCATCTTCATGGCTGCAATGCAGTCGGACTGTACCTTGGTGCTCATTTGGTCCGACATTTTTTCGCTTACATTGCTGATGTACGAGAATGGTAAAACGGCCACCAGATTGTGGTGGTCTTGCACTCCGATTCCATCACCTTCGGCTTCTGCGCCTTCGGGGTGGACGAACTCAATGCGTCCGCTACTAAATTCGATCTTGTTGACGTCTTGCTTATTGAGTGTGTAGGTTAGCGTTTCACCCTTGTGAGTAAATGAAATGCTCGTTTCATTCATGGCGGTTACCTTACCTACCTTCTCTTCACCATCGTTCATTAAGATTTTATCATATGTCACATCATCTTGTGCCAAAACAAAATTTGGTGCGAATGAAAGCATAATGAGGCAGGTGATTACTACATAGAATCTCTTTGAAATGGCTAGGAATTGGTTTTTCATATGAACAAGGTTTAATTTCGAGATTTTAACTATCACAATGCGGAATTGTTTGATCTTAAGTTATCAAAAGCAATAAAAAAGGCTAAAGATACTATTGGAACTTTCCTTTAAAAGAGTAACGCCCAAATTAGCTCGTACTATTTCCCCATCTTTACCCAATACCCAATACCCAATACCCAATAACCCATGAAACCCTTCAACCCACTTTTTGTCGGCCTGTTGTTTTTAACCTCCTTGTTCAGTTTTGGCTGCAATGATGATGACAACAACGATGACGAGCAACCCGCTCCCGTGGATGTACCCTGCCATACCACATCGGCAGATGAGGAAGAGGTAGCTGTACCCAATGGCGAATTCGAAGCCGCTCAATCTGCCGCACCGGTAGAGGTTGATGGCTGCAGCAAAGATGCTGTATGGGCCGCACAGGATTGGTATAGCTTGAACTACCGCTGGATGGGAGCAGAACACGACTCTGCAGATTACTACGGCCGCTTTAAGCTGGCGTGGGATGCCGACTACCTTTACCTCTTGGTAGAAGTGACGGACGATTCGCTGAGCCCGACGCTGGCCAATGGATTGTCCAATTACTGGAAAGGAGATTACGTAGAAGTATTTCTCGATGAGGACCAATCAGGTGGCAACCACCAATACAACCACCAAGCCTTTGCTTACCACGTAAGCACCGAAGGTCACGCCATTGATCAAAGTACACAGCAAGAACCCATCTTCTTTGACAGTCACGTAACCGTAATGCGCACCCGAGAGGGCAACCGCTACCTCTGGGAAATGGCCATCAAAGTCTACGATGATCAATTCGACGAGGACAGTGCCGACAACATGCCCGTAGCCCTAACCGCACAAAAAACCATCGGCTTTTCACTGGCCTACGGCGATAACGATGGCAACAATAGTCGCGAAAACTTTATGGGATCTCGCGAAACCCACGGAGCGAATAATGATGCGGGGTATATCAATAGCGATGTGTTCGGGAGTGTGGTATTGATCGAATAGCTACTCGATTTATCGCGTATCACTCAAGATGAAAGTCCTTTTGATTATTGAGCCCAATTTCGGTAACACAAATCGTGTAGCAACAAATAATTACATAGCCGCAACTTGCAGCCAAATTTGATAATTTGGCTAATTTGCGGGTAATTAGAAAGTATAGCAGAAAGTACTTTTAAAACTACACCTTTAAACTAGAAACCAATGAAACCAGCGAGCCTTTATGTTACGGCATTTGCTTTGCTCGCCATCGTGGGGTGCAATGAAACGACCCCGCAGCAAATCGAAAAAAAGTCTGAACCATCCGGTGGTTTGGATCGAACTCATCTTCCGATTGAAGCGCCGACGTACCCGGCAGTTACCGAGCTCGATGCTCGCAATGCCACACCTCCTCCTCGATTTGAGGTAAAGGCACCTGAAAAGGCTCCTAATGTTGTAATCGTGTTAATAGATGATCAGGGCTTTGGCGCTGCAAGCGCCTTTGGTGGCCCCATCAATGAGCCTACTGCAGATAGATTAGCAGCTGAAGGTCTAAAGTACAACTGTTTTCACACGACTGCCCTCTGTTCGCCTACGCGTACTGCTATTCTGACCGGGCGAAATCATCATCAGAATAATGCGGGTGCCATTATGGAGTTGGCCACAGGATTTCAGGGAAATACCGGGATTCGCCCCAAAAGCGTAGCCCCTCTTGCAGAAATGTTGCGATTGAACGGATACAGCACGGCTATGTTTGGAAAGTACCACGAAACGCCGCCATGGGAAACTTCCGTATCCGGTCCATATGACCGTTGGCCTACACGATCCGGTTTTGATAAATTCTACGGCTTTATTGGCGGAGAAACCAACCAATGGGCTCCGGCAGTATATGACGGAACGATCCGTGTAGAAGTTGAAAGAACCGAAGATTATCACTTCACCACTGACATGACCGATCAGGCCATCAATTGGGTAAGTGCTCAACAATCACTAATCCCTGACAAGCCTTTCTATATCTACTTCTCTACCGGAGCTACACATGCACCACACCATGTACCAAAAGAATACATTGAAAAATACAAAGGCAAGTTTGATCAAGGTTGGGATAAATTGAGAGAAGAAACCTTCGCTCGTCAAAAAGCGATGGGTGTCATTCCCGAAGATGCACAACTGACGGAAAGACCGGATGAAATTCCATCATGGGATAGTCAAACACCGGAACAAAAAGAACTATTTGCCAGACAAATGGAAGTATTCGCAGGTTTTGCCGAGCATACCGATCAAGAGGTAGGTAGACTGGTCGAATCATTGGAAGAGATTGGCGAATTGGACAATACTTTATTCCTCTACGTGATAGGCGACAATGGATCGAGCGCTGAAGGTGGTCCGCAAGGAACTTTTAATGAAATGATGGCATTGAACGGGGTTCTTAGCGAAGCTTCGCAAATGATGGATCATATAGATGATTGGGGAGGCCCAAATACCTTCCCACACTTTGCCATTGGTTGGGCACATGCTACCAATACTCCATTTCAATGGACCAAGCAGGTAGCATCACACTTTGGTGGTACGCGAAATGGAATGGTGGTTCATTGGCCGGAAGGCATTGAATCAAAAGGCGAAGTTCGCTCTCAGTTTACCCATGTCACTGATGTGGCTCCAACTGTTTTAGAAGCTGCCGGACTGCCTTTCCCAACTTCAGTGAATGGAGCCGAGCAAACGCCGTTTGCAGGTACTTCGTTTGCGTTTTCTTTTGACGATGCAGACGCACCCGAGACCCATACTACCCAATACTTTGAGATGTTCGGTAACAGAGGGATTTATAGCGAAGGATGGACCGCTAGCACACGTCACTCTGTACCTTGGTTAATGGCACCAGAATTGCCTCCCCTCGAAGAAGATGTTTGGGAGCTGTATCATGTGGATGAAGACTTTTCACAGGCCAATGATTTAGCTGAATCCAATCCCGAAAAACTAAAGGAACTTCAGGATTTGTTTAGAAAGGAAGCCATTAAAAACAATGTGTTTCCTATCGACGACAGAAGAGCTGAACGTTTCAATGCTGAAATTGCCGGCCGTGGAGATATAATGGGTAACCGTAACTCATTGACTCTCTACGAAGGAATGACAGGCATCATGGAAAATGTGTTCATCAACAATAAGACGAAAGACTATACCATGGTCGCTGAGGTGGTATTGGACGATGCCAATACCAATGGCGTGATTATATCTCAAGCAGGCCGTTTTGGTGGATGGTCCCTCTATATGAAAAACGGTAGGGTGCATCATGACTACAATTATTTTGGGTTGGAGCATACGAATATTGCTTCTACACAAGCACTCGGTGCGGGAAGCCATGAAATCAAATTTGAATTCATCATTGATGAACCCGTACCTGCCTCAGGCGGTAAATGTATTTTGTATGTAGATGGTGAGAAGGTTGCTGAAGGGCAAATCCCAAAAACGCAGCCTTTTGCATATTCAGGAGATGAAGGTGTAGATGTAGGTACCGACAACGAAACCAACGTGACCAACGACTATAAAGAAGACGATAATAAGTTTGAAGGGAAGATCAAAAAGGTAACGGTCAATATTTGAGGTAAATCACATAGAGAATACTCATAAGGAAGTAGTACGAACTACGCGGAGCATAAAGGGCATATTAATGCCCTTTTATGCTTGCGGTTTAAAGCATTATTAAGGACGATGAACATCAGGTATATATCAGGAGCCGTCATTTCTTTTCCGCTTCTTCCTTTTATGTATTTTCAGGGAAAGCGGATTAGAGCAAGTGTGCCTAAACTACCCGAAGCGGAGGGAATCGAGGGACATTGTTCAAACCAAAAAAGCGGAAATACCTTAACTGTAATTTCCATTGGCGAAAGTACCATCGCAGGAGTTGGCGTCCGGACTCACGAAGAAGGCTTTACCGGAACCTTTGCCAAAGAGATATCAAGGTTGTACAATAGAAGTGTGCAATGGAAAGTATACGCGCGTAGCGGTTATACGGCAGGCAGTGTAGACAAGAAGCTAATCCCTGAAATCACCGAGAACCAAGCCGATTTGATCGTGATAGGATTGGGTGGCAACGATGCCTTTACCCTAAGTCGCCCCTCCAAGTGGAAGGCTGATATTCATTCGTTAATCGAATCCCTTCGATCCAAATTTCCCAAGGCCATTATTGTTTTTTGCCATATGCCGCCCATTAAGGAATTCCCTGCTTTCACTCCCCTCATTAAGTTTACCATTGGAAATCTTGTAGAAATTTTGGGGGAAGAACTTCGAAAGGTGGTAAGCCAATACCAAAATGTGTTTTACCTCGGAGAGAAAATCACGTTGAAAAGGTGGATCGATAAATTTGATTTGAAGGCTGGAAAAGAAGACTTTTTTAGTGACGGTGTGCATCCATCCAAACTCACCTACCAGACTTGGGCCAAGGACATAGCAGGTGGAGTATTTGCCAATGAAAACATAAAAACTGCACTGCAGCAAAGTGTGTAAAGCGTGCTTTGAAGGATGCATACCATGAACAATCCAATATCGCGAAACAGAAGATAATGAAACGGATTCTAGTCACGGGAGCAACGGGAAATATTGGACTTGAAGTTGTCCGCTATTTGAGTGAGTTCAAATCGGGTACGCAGATTTACGCAGCGGTTAGAAATACCGAAAGCGCCAAAAAGTCATTTCGTGGATACTCCGATTTATCTTTCAGGGAGTTTGATTTTGGAAAGCGTGAAACGTTCGCCCCCGCATTCGATCAGGTCGATATTCTATTCTTATTGCGACCACCACAAATTTCAGACGTAGAAAACGTCTTTCGACCACTTTTGACTTCAGCTAAGAAGTGTGGAATAAGCAAGGTCGTATTCTTATCCGTTCAAGGTGCTGAACGGAGTAAAGTCATTCCTCACAACAAAATTGAAAGGCTGATTAAGGAGCTTAATTTCGACTACATCTTTGTGCGACCGAGCTACTTCATGCAGAATCTGACAACCACCTTGCTTCCGGAAATTGCAAACGATCAAACAATCACGCTGCCCTCAGGAAAAGCTAAGTTCAATTGGGTTGACGTCAAGAATATAGGTGAAGCTGCCGCTGTGCTCATTGCGCAATTTGAAAATCATCAAAATCAAGCCTTCGAAATAACGGGAACTGAAAACAAAAACTTCGGAGATGTAGCTGATTTAATGACGGAGATAACGGGGCGACGAATATCTTTTAAAAGCATCAATCCTGTCCGTTTTTATTTCCGAAAGAAAAACGAAGGAATTAACGGCGAGTTTGCCATGGTCATGACCATACTTCACTTTTTACCACGACTTCAAAGAGAACCGGAAATTTCAGGCAATTATCAACTATTGACGAGAAAGGTACCGACCACATTGCGCGAATTTATTGAACGGGAAAAAGAGAAGCTAACCTCACCTCAATCTCATGTTTAGCAAAGGCTCCAAGAGGTGCGTTGCCATCCCAATCTGCATTAAAACAATCAAGGCTTGGCAGATTTAACCACACTTATTTTTGATGTCTACAGATTCGATGTGCTCATTGGCTTTGGAATCTACTCTACATTCTATTTTCTTTTGCAGCCTCTTTTAAAACGGCGCAGCTTTTTCAAAGCATTTGACCATTCGGCAATAGAGCTGATCATCTATGGAGGAGTTTTGTCGTTTGGCTTATTCTTTCTAGGCGCTCTTATCGGAGAATCTTACGACAAACCGGTGGAAGCTGCGGCAGGGGAGGTGGCAACTAATAGGCAGCTCACATTTTGGATTCAGATACTCGTATGGTTTCTGCTTTCGCAGTCGTTCAGAATTGGTCTTGTCAGGAAATATTGGCTATCGAGAGTCTTGGTCATTCTGCTATCCATCATCTCCTATGAAGTTTTTGTGATCATCTTAACGAGCTTGCACCGCGATTATACGAATGACTCGATGCTCGGACTGAACCGGACTATAGGGGCTCAATGGATTTTCTACGGACTGCTGTTTAAGTTAGTGACGTTTGTGGTGATGAACTTGATTTATTATTTTGCCCTGAAAAGAATCATAGAGCAGGTGCGCCATCGGCGAAGACAATAAGCCGAATCAGATTAGAATGACAACATCTGCTTTCAATAAAACAATTGACCAACGAGCCGTTGACATCATCCGAAAACGGCACCTTTTGTAGCCAATCAATGCCCGTAGATCTGATTATGAAAACGACCATTCATTGGCGAACGATATTCTTAAAAGTGATAGGTGTTGTGCTGATTGTCTTTGCTATCATTAAGATGACTGTGAATCCTGCATTCTTCACTTTTCTATTGGTCGTGGGTGTTATTTTCTTGTGGGCCGGAAAGATCCTTCGAATAGAAATTGACAACCACGAGATTCGGTTTATACGGTATTACTTGAATGGTACAATTAAGAAGACGGACAGAATAAAGCTTGCAGATATTGTCAAAGTAGAATACGAAGAAGGGAGTACAATTTGGGAGGATCTTTTTCTCAGTGCCATCCCTTCAAGAAACCCCGACAAACTGATCATCTACAGAAAGCACGAAGAGCCAAGCGAGTATGAACTGTATTTCTACAAAAGTGAAATCAGAGTAATCGTCGAAATCCTTAATAAAAGTGAAAACAGATCATAGCTATGCGCAGGATGACATAGCTTCACTACCTTGAGCTGCGCCATCACATATCTGGCCTCGAACTTAAAGAATGAAGAAACTACTGGCATTATTATCATCTGGTATCCTTTGGATTGGGGTAGTTTCGGGTCAGACAAGTTCCGGTGAAGAATTGATTGTCGGGACTTGGATATTCTCTTCTCAGTTCTATGATTCGGAGAATACCATTTCCATAGAAGATTGGCCGATAGAGAAATTGACATTTGAAGAAAATGGGTTTTTCAAATTGGAAACGGAAGCTGAAGTCTTAACCGGTCGATACGAATTCGTTGGTACACATATTGTGTTTAGAGACGTTTCAAAAAATGGCATTGAGCAAGAAGGTGAGGAAATCTTGTTTCTCTCAAACCTTGATTCGTTAACCCTGACCATTCAGGCTAAAATGGAAAATGGAATCCTCTACATTGAATACGATAAAGAAGAAGACTAGTCACCGTAGCGGTCGGGCGGGCATGGCTGAATACTGTGAGCCATAGCTTCTCGCGCTAAGGGATAGCGGCCACCAAAAGAATGAAGAAACTCATTTTCATCATAGCGATTCTACATCATGTCTCGGGTCTGTCTCAAGGGGTGTTTACGAGGCCTGCCGATACCATGATCACAGAGTCGGGCGATACGATGTACCTCACACCCGTTACCTTTCACCCTGTAGGTCAAGCCGAATACTATGACGGCAGTGGAAACCTCACGGAGACCATTGCGCTCATTTCTCCTGATACCGTATTGCTCACTTTTTATTACAATTCAGGTGCGGTAAAAGCAGCGTATTATAACAAACTGGCTGTGCCCATTGATACAGTGACCGACTTCAACCCTGAATGGCCCGGACATTTTAGAGTACGAAATATGACGTACTGCGAAAACGGGAATGTTCGTACGGATCATCGTTTGAACGATACGACTTACGAAGTTTACGATTGCCAGGGTAATTTGTGGGTACGAGCAGATTCGATCAATGACTACTTTATGCCTCTGGGCGCCTACACACTGCTCGACACCTTGACCGGGCAAATGCTAAAAAGGGGCGAAATGATTACATGTCCGTTCAATCGATTTACCTGCTGTGAGCAAGGGTGGTGGGACTTTTACGAGAATGGCATATTGATCGCGCGCGAATTATTTGAAGACGGGTGGTCGAAAGAAAAAATAAGCTACCGCTAGTATTGTATAAGAGTGCTCGGCTTGCTACCTTCCACCATCAGTATAATCTTGCTTGACTTCAAAACCCCTATGCATATCAGAACCTCCATCATCCTATCGGGCATCATCTTCCTCACTTTCGGGTGCAGCGAGGCGCCAAACACCACGGCCGACCAAGAGGCAAAAGCCGAACCCGCCGTGGCCGCCACTGCGGAGCCAGAATGGACCCAAGACCAAGCCGATGCCAAAGCCAAGGTAGAAGAGCTATTGACTGCCGTCGGCAATGCAGATCCGGATGCGCTGGAAGCTTTGGTTTCTGACAAGGCAAACCTAGGAGCAGCCGTCATTCGAGACGGGGTCTCGACAAATTCAGTCATGACGATCGGTGAGTATTTTGAACGCGCCCGGAGCAGAGACCCGAAACCGTTCTACGAGCCCGTAAATGAATACCAAATCCTGGTCAATAAAGGACAAATCGCTTTTGTGTGGGCCGATGCCATCCTGTGTACCTACGGGGTTCCAAAAACCAACAACATCGATGTATTTACTCTGATCAAGGAAGACGGCGAATGGAAATTCATCAGCATTGGCTATACC
Organism: Cryomorphaceae bacterium 1068; assembly: GCA_027214385.1. Classification (NCBI taxonomy): domain Bacteria; kingdom Pseudomonadati; phylum Bacteroidota; class Flavobacteriia; order Flavobacteriales; family Cryomorphaceae; species Cryomorphaceae bacterium 1068. The sequence goes on from JAPVXR010000012.1 coordinate 139,243, forward strand.
AATACGCGACTGCCCGATGAGTTGAAAAAATTCGATATGGAGCTATTTGCAAAGAGTTACGCCCAGGTGTGGAGTGGCGTGCGCCCTAACTTTGTGTCCATGTTTTTTGAAGAAGACGGGGTATTGCAAACCAATGGTGGAACGCCTGCAGAAGGAAGCGCGCAAATAACCCAAGTGGTGCAAGATTTTATGCGCGACTTTCCCGAAAGGGTAGTGCGGTACGACAGCTTGGTGGCCACAGCCAAGGGAACGGAAATGCACTGGACACTCACGGCTACGGATACCACAAACCGTAAGATAAACCTTAGCGGATATGAGCTTCTCCAAATGGGGGATAATGGCTTGATCTTAACATCCGAAAGGCATTTTCCGACGGAGCAAGGGGATCAGACGCATAGCAACTAATGAATCCCCTTTTTGCCAAACCACTCCTCAAGGTATACCACCCCAAGGCACGTTTCTCGATTTAGATAATCCCGAATTTCCATTAAATTTGGAAAAGAACAATTGAACAAGACATGTTTATACGCCCATAAGCGGAATAAGCGCAACTGTTGCACTTATTCAATTGTTGGCATTAATTAAAGAAATGAACAGCTTAATTGAAAAGAAAGACTCAATAGTCAACTTTTACGATATAAAAAATATAACGGAACGGGATCGACTAATTGAAGAAATCGGAAAGTACACAGACAGCAAGGAGGAGAGCGAAGTAGTTAAAGAGATTCGATCAAATTTTAGTCAAGCCTACTTTTCAGGACTTAACGTCATTTATATAGCCTTGAGTAGTAATCCTCAAAAATGGTCTGCGTTCTTTAAAGAGGAATATGAAAGAGCTTTCGAGACAGCAAAAAGAACTGACAACTCATTCGAGATTTTAGATTGTCTAGTATCTATAGGCTTAACAGATGTAACTAAGGTACCAGCAATTGATGAAATAGTTGAACTACTGGAAAATCATCTAGAACATGAGAAAGATACAATTAGGTTCAAAGCAATATGGTATTTGGGTGATTGGATTTCAAGTAAGAATAAAGCCAAGTACCCTGAGGTAATTAAAAAGATTAGAACCAGATTACGGGACGATAATTGGAAAATCAGATACTTAACCAGCTCCGTTCTAAGACGAATGGACGAACTATCTTCAACCTTCAAGCTCGATATGATGGATAGATTAAAAGCTAAATTCTATGATCCATTTGAACTGTCATAATAGAGTCGTCATCTATAATAATGATTGTGTAGACTACTCTCTTTGGCTACTACATCTCATCAATATTTGATATGTCAAACCCAACAATGAAATCAAAACAGCTTGTTTATTCAGTATTTTTAATTGGATTAATTGTATTGACCTTTTTTGGCTTAGGTGAAGACATCTTATATGCCCAATACGGAATTAAAAGATGGATACCGATTATTCTGATATTTATTCTAGTTCCATTTTTTGCCATAATGCTTGCTATAAGTATAAAGAATAACCAAAGAGTAAAGAATGGCTTATTGATTCTTGCTGTGATTATGGGCCCAATCTTCGGTCTTTGGCACAGACAACTATCAACACAAAAGTGGAGTGAAGAAGGACAATTGACAAAAGGAATCGTATCAGAGAGATGGCTGGGGGGTAGGAGAGGAGGCAAATGGAATATTAAATGCGAGTTCAAAGTGAAGAATACACGATTTACAACATTTGGTAAGTGGGATAGGGAAGACCTCTACAGAGTCGGTGATACACTGACAATACAATACGCTGAATCAAACCCCAATATTCATCGAATTTTAGAACTAGAAGACTAATGCCAACATTGAGTAAAATGCATAGCTTCCTATCGTCAGCTACGACATCTTACTCTGAGCGTTAGGCGCAATTTAAAAGTGAATTAGAATATGGATGACAAACTCAAAGAATTTAAAATAGTTGGCCTATTTAAGTCGAGGGATGTTTCAATCCCACTTGATGGCCCAGTTAAAATTTTAATTGGTGAGAATGGTCTTGGAAAGACTACCATTCTTAATGCCCTATACTACACCCTAACAAGTCAGTTTTATAAGCTTAGTAGCCTTCAATTCGATTCGATAGAGGTAACGTTGACATCTGGAGAGTCCTTTGTGTTGAAAAATGAGGACCTTGCATATATAACTGATGAAGACTATCACGATCATAGAACAAATCGCTTAACTCAAATTATTTCAGAAGTCTTGACCGAAGATGAAAAACTTCAGCTCGCTGAGGCTTTTCAATCTGAAGACAGAAAAGCATCGAGAGACGTTTTTGAGCATTATGTCAGGGAGCTTTCAATGCGCTATCCAAGTCCTCCACATAGATTGAGAAGGGCTATTTCTCTTTTATTCGATGGGAACTTAGCGAGGTTTCAGGAACTAAGCGTCAAGCTCAGACAATCACTAGGTCATGAAATAATCTATTTTCCTACATATCGAAGAATAGAAGAAGATTTAAAAAACTTAGGTTTCGATAAAGATATAAAGCAGTCCGGAGATAACACACTCATCCAATTTGGAATGGAAGACGTCTCTAAAACTATTGGAAGGAAGCTCTATGAAATAAAAAATGCAACGATTGAAGGTTTCTCAACTCTTACGGGTGAATTACTGAATCAATACGTTACAGGCGATTTAAACTTAAAAGACAACGAAAAAATAATTCGACCCGGGGTTCTAGGAATTATTTTAGAGCGAGTGGGAGAAAACATTCGTCCTGAAACAAAAAACGAAATCATAGAACTTGTTGATTCTGGTCGCATATTCACAGATAGTGAGAAACACAAGTACTTATTGAACTTCATTTCAGAGTTGATTCGACTCTACGATGAACAAAAAGAACTAGACAACACAATCAAGGAATTCAGTGACGTTTGCTCTAAGTACCTCCGAGGGAAGAGAATGAGTTACAACGAAAGCAAATTGACTCTCACCGTGATTGATAAAAAAGGAGCTGTCATTGATTTAAAAGACTTGTCTTCTGGAGAAAAGCAAATAATATCAATTTTCTCTAGAATCTACCTTGAGACTCTAAATAAGGTTATTGTCCTTTTTGATGAGCCAGAGTTATCTCTCTCAATGGAGTGGCAGAAAGACCTTCTTCCTGACATTCTAAGTTCTAGAAAATGTGAATTACTTATTGCTGTTACTCATTCACCTTTCATTTTCGACAACAATCTTGATATGCTTGCTGAGGACATGAACAAATATGTCAAGTTTTATGAGTGAGAGATTAGAGCGTTTTAGAAAAGCGAGAACATCTGCGTCAAGTGTATTCGCGCAGGTGATACAGCTGAACAAGAAATATGATAATCCGCTCTATTGTTGTTTCGAAGGAGAAGATTATAAGTATTATGGCATTCGAATAGAATCATATAAGGAAAAAGATTATCAAAAAATAATTCCTTTGAAATGTGGCGGAAAAAAAGAGGTCGTTAGATTATATGCTCTTATCGATAAAGAGACTACTCTTAATATTCGGCCCTTTGTATATTTCATTGATAGAGACTTTGACAATCCAATTGATAAGGATGAATTTGACATGTACGAAACCCCATGTTACTCTGTTGAGAATCTCTATACAACGACTTGTGCGTTTGAGCGAATATTAGTGAACGAACTAAAAGTTGAAGAGACAGACGAACTATATGAACACTGTGTCAAGCTGTTTGCTCAAAGACAGAGTGAATTTCATTCTGGTATCTCTCTTCTAAATGGATGGATTTATTGTCAAAGGCGTAATGAAGATCCCGACAATCGTTTAAATCTTTCCTCGTTTAATCTAAATTCATTAATTGAAACATTCAATCTCTCTAGTGTGGATTTCATAGATTACGATATTGCTTATTTGGAGTCGGAATTTGACGGAAGTCTTTCTGTAGAGATCGATGAAGTCAATACAGCTCGAGAAATTCTTGACACCAATCCTCAAGAACTATATAGAGGGAAATTCGAAATTGAGTTTCTCTATAATTTCTTGACTCAATTGGTCCAATCAATTAATAAAAAAGAAGCTCCATTCGAAACACGTACTAAGGTTCGATTAAATATCAGCAAGGTGAATCTTATCTCAGAGCTTTCTCAATATGCTAAAACACCTTCATGTTTGAAAGAGCATATTAAAAAAAGCGCCTAACATGGTGTATAGTGCATACCCTTCGGGATACGCACCTTACAGTGAGCGTTGGCAAGCATTATAAAATGAAAAGAGCAATTCTAGTAACGGCGCTTCTAATTGTGAATCTCACATTGCTTGGTCAGATTGATGAAACC
>JAPVXR010000013.1 GCA_027214385.1 Cryomorphaceae bacterium 1068
GTTTTTTTTAAGTTCCGCAGGGTTGCAAACCCAGCGGAGCAGGTTTATTAGATCTGCAACATCAATTTCTTAATCACAACCCGTCTCAATGCTGAATAAGTAATTTTTCGCTGTAATAGCTGTTGTTTTTGGTTTTTACTTTTAACAAATATAAACCATTTTCGAGTTCTTGGATGTCTATTGTATTCCCATATCCTGCAAGGGCTTTTTTTCCTTCCATCGTATATATTTCCCAGTTCATTTGATTTTCAAAGTCTATCTGAATGTTTCTTGAAGCAGGATTGGGGTAGACTAAGATTGATCTTTTATGTTTACTATTTTCAAGCCCGAGTAAAGAGCAATTAAGATTAGTTCTTGTAATAGCAAGTTGGGGACCTGAGGGAATGTAAACAAGACTATCCTGTTGATTCAGGTCTACTGTTCCATCATCATACGTAAGGGGTATATCAATACCTGTATTACAATCGCCGCTAATTTTATGACTATGTATTTGTCCAATATATTTCATTTCAGCAGCAGACAGTATGTCATTAAGCATGACAAATACCCTTAATGTGTCTTCGTTTCCAAGAAGTAAAGATCTAAAAGCTAATGAAGTAATTCCATCAGCGGTACTTTGCAAGTCTGGCTCTATAACACCAATAACAAATATCTCGCTATTCAGCATGGATATTGAATCCAGGCAATTGCCATTATAATCGAAATGCCTTAGCCATAAATTGTTATTTGTACTGACCAATGTGCCATTTTCCATTTCTAAATGGTAAATTCCATTTTGATTGATTGTTGCTCTAGAATCAAAATCAAAGGTAGACCACGAGTATGCTTTGGTGAACGCTAAATTAAATGCTTCATCGTAAACTGCCAGATAGTTAACGTAACCCGTATTAGAATTAGGCTGAGGATTTACTCCATCAAATGTTGCGTATGCATGTCCGTTTGCAGCTACAACAACGTGAGTTTGACTACCGTCATGATAACAATTGATGTCATTCACATTTGCATTATGGATTGTATCAATGCTTATGTTGCTGAATCCGTTTTCATCAGCCGTCGATATGATACTATAGTTGAGCCAACTTTCACTTCTGGCTCCGAAAAAAACTTTGTTTAAATATCCATGACTAACACGGGCATCATGTCCGTTCAAGTCTGAATTGTAATCGGTCAGAACTATATTGCCGTTGAGATCTGTAACGATTAAGAAAAAACTGGATGCCGGTATGGTCTCATTTCCTACAGATATTTGATCAAGGCTTTGACCAACAAAATAACAATGCCCAGAGGTATCCAATCCACAATCACTGATGTATGACCAACCTGTAAGTGGGATATCCCACAGAACTTCTCCAATACTATTCATTTTTTTTAAAACGGATTGGCCATAGGAGTAGCTCGCAGCTATTGTGTCTTCGTATATTACAGCTGAATACCGATCACCATTTTGGGTCTTCTGATATGCTGTGATTAAACCAATATTGTCATTATAGACAGTGTCAACAGATGGAAAAAACTGAGCGTATATTATTGAGCTCCAAAAACACAGTACAGAGAATAAAAGTAACTTCATTTCTCAAAAATCGGGAATATTTGCTTTAATTTACAATTTCTTTGAGTTTATTCGTAAATAATGAAATCCTTTCTAGAAGTTATTGTCCTCTTTTAACTTCAATAACATCTATTTTTTCGACAAATATTCAGAAAACACTCTGTTTTCTACATTGAGCAACTTTTTTATAGCGTCCTTTACTATCTTTAATACATGGACTAATCTGAGTTTAAAACTTTCGGAATACCTACTTATATATTTTCATTTTTATACATATACCTTGGTTTAAGTGTATACATATTTCAGGACGGGTCAAATAAAGTACAACGCCCGAAATAAAATAAATGCCTTGCAGTTTCGCAAAGCTTCTGACCGGGGTGTTTCCCTCCAAAGGCGGGTAAATTTTGCGGGTTTTCTTCCTCCAAAGGCGGATAAATTTTAGACTAATTAATAAATAACTCGCAGTTATCGGGCATTTAGCAATTTGTTTGCGAAACAGGCTATCAGACTCATTTATAGCAATAAAACGCCCTCAATTGGCAACCACAGAAATCACTAGAGGCAGGTAAAGGCACTTGTCTCGCCGTAACGCAGTGAAGAAGGATGTGTTTTTATTTGATGTTAGCAGTTTTAATATAATAATCATGATACTTTTCCCCTCCATGTCTGTAAGCGCCGGTATTTTATGTCAATCCCTTTCTCGATTCCTCTCGTCGTCATTTTTCTGTAACAGAGAAATAATTGTTTATCTGACAGCACTTCAAGTCTCCCTTTTTCAATTATACTCTTCTTCCGCTCTTGCGCGTCTTCTATATTGAATCCTAGTTCTTTGATATGAGTCATCAACTCATCAATTTCACCACTTCACCGCAAACACGAAGGTTGGAAACTTTTACTCATCTTCCTTGATAAGAATATATAGAAATGAAAGGATTCATTAGATGACTCTCAGGAAGACCAAAAGAAAATAACAATTTGCGCAGGTCAATTCCTAAGCATTTTTTAAGTCTCGAACATCTGAGGGAACACCACAAAAAATCATTGTTTCACGATAACCTTGGCGTAGCGAAGAGATTGTCCGCTCAGGTTTACGACATATACGCCTGATGGCTCTGTGCTCAAATCAAAATCAACCAGTTGTCCTTGAGCTACTACGTGCTGCTTGAGAATTGACCGTCCCTGTGTGTCCATTACCTCGAGTGTGTAATTACTACCCGTTGGGAAGATACCTCTCGAGTCCAAAAAATACTGTCCCGAAGAAGGGTTAGGATAAACCGCTATCACCTCGGTTATGTCTTCTGCGATTTCTGTTCCAGCACTCAAGATCGCATCTGTAGTGTTCATCACATCATCAAAGTACCAGAATTCTGTACTTGTGGATCCGTGATTATATCTCATCCCAATTTCGTCATAAACATCTGTAGGTGCTTCGCTGAAATCATACACCAATTGAACCCATTGGTTCACGTCATTTGGCCCGTACTCGACGTTAATCCTGAGCTTCTCCTGACCTGTTGTTAGGTCGTCAATCAAGAATCGGACTATTCCAGAACTGCTTGAATAGACTTTCTGAGCCATCAAAGGCCTTAGATCTGTCGGTATTTCATAAACGTTCGCTTCGATTCCTGCATAGTAAGGACTTCCTGGAGTTTTGTTTACCCGGCCCACTAGTGCGCTCGTATTGATTCCAGAAGGAGAAGGATTGGCAACCTCACTCCATACTGCTCCATATCTGGGGATGAAATCCATATCCACTTCATCAAAATCAGCATATACCAATGACTCCTCAACGGCGACCAGCAGTTCGAAAGTGTTAGACCAGCAACTGTTCTCAACTAATACCGTAATCATTGCATCAGCAACCCCGAAGTCTACTTGAATCGAAGGTGTACCTTGTCCTGAAACAATTTCGACATCAGAAGGAACCGTCCAGGAATAGCTTGAACCAGGTATGTCAGCTATGGAGTAAGTTCGATTAGCAGTATTCGGCGGTACGGACGGCTGACCTATAATTCCAATTGTTTGAAGCGAAACTGAGAGAGAGTTTTCAAAACTGGAGCCGCAGGAGCCCATTAAAGAGTAAGTGACATCTCCTGGTTCGCATCCCCATTCTACTGCAATTTGATTGGTTCCTTGTCCGGAAACTATGTTCGCACCTGAGGGTACTTCCCAAGAAAAAGAACCTCCACTAGTCTGCGATACATTAAAAGTAATGTCAGCCTGATTCTCGGTAACCGTAATTGGTCCTGAAATGTCGGGAGTGATGAAACTCTCAACTTCGTATGAAAGAAATACTGTTTCGCAACTTGTTTGCAATTCAAGATCTACGTTACCAGCTGTGCAACCCCAATCCACTGTGATTTGGTGGGTTCCTTGTCCCGATATTATGGATGCATCCTGTGGAACCGTCCAAATGTAATTGGCTCCTTCAATTTCAAATGTGCTGTATTCCAGACCAACGGCTTCAACTATAGGCTGCTCACCTCTGATGGGAAGCCTTTCGGGATGGTTATAAACACGCACGTAATCAACCTCCAAAGTTTGAGGTAGTTCGGTGGTCTCATCTACTGGTCCCGGCCAGTTCCCTCCTAAGGCCAAATTCAAAATAAGATAAAAATCTTCTTGAAAAGGTGCCCATGGACTAAGGATGTCGGGAGTCAACTGGTGGTATTGGATTCCATCAAAGAAAAAGGTGACGGAGTCTGGCTCCCATTCTATACTGTAAATGTGAAAATCATCAGCCAATATTTCATCAGGAGGCAAATTGTAATAGCCTGAAATGAATGTGTGCGGTTCTCCTGTGTGCATTGTTCCAACAACCTGTCCAGGATTACTGCCAATCATCTCCACGATATCTATTTCCCCGCTCTCAGGCCAACCTCCGTAGGTGTCTTCTGTCGATAACATCCAAAAGGCGGGCCAAACTCCTTGGCCCGTAGGGAACTTCATGCGCGCTTCAATGCGGCCATAGCGAAAGTCGCCTTTATTCTTGCTATAGATTTTGGCAGATGAATAGGCAAGCCCTCCGAGCGTATCTTCTTTGCCCGTAATGATAAGCCGGCCATTCTCTAACATAATATTTTCGGGAGAATCCGTATAGTATTGCTCTTCGTTATTCCCAAAGCCACATAGGTCCGGACATCCATCCCCGATTTCGTAACTCCACTGATCACTATTCAATTCGGTGCCGTTAAATTCGTCGGACCAAATAAGTTCCATGCATGCTTGCGCGTGAAGGGTTGCGGGGCTGAGCGCCAATAAATAGCAAAACAGGGAATAGTTACAAAGTTGTCTCATTAGGTTCTTACGTTTCATAAAATGGTTGTTTTTTCTCCTCAAACTAGCAGGATATTTTAGATTCCTATTGCCCTGGTTTTGAATATGGTAAGATCGCTATTGTTCGGTCCCGGTTGGAAGCCCTGTCGAAAACAAACAAATGACCGAGTTAATCAGATACTTTTATCTATTTGCAAAACCTTATTCCTACTTACGAGTTTTGGTTTGACACCAAAGCTATAAAAAAACCACTCGGGATACAGGAAAAAAGGAAATGAGTCGAAAGTGCCTTCATTTTAGCTTGCTCACAACGGTTAGTATAAGAGCAGTAGCGGATTAACTGCTATTAGCTTTCAGATAGTAAGATACTTAATTAAAAACTAAAACGGTTTGAGTGAATACCCAAACCGCTATTGCTTTTATACCTTGTTGTGAGTAGTTTTTTTCTTAATCCTTTTTAAATATCCATGCAGCGAAAACGGTAGTAATTTTCGGCATAATTACATAGGTCATAAGCGATACTAGAGTTATTGATACCAGCAACATCCTAATGTAAAGGGGAAGGACTCTCAAGTAGATTCCAGCCAGAGTGCTTAATGTTAAGACCGATGGATAAATAACCATCCATGTAAGAAGAGCCATTTTCCATTTCTTTGGAGGTTTTGAATTAGAAAGCTGAGGCAAGGAAAACCAAAATTCTATGCCTTCCTGATATCGTATTTCACTTTCCTTAGTGATGAATTGTCTGATTTCTTTTGCCCATTCTTTTCTTGTATCTGAATTCGCCCAGATCTTATAATTGACTTCGTTGTCAAAACGAATCATTAATATATATTCATTTTCTAGTTTACTGTCGATCTGTAGGGTTTGTATGCCTTCATATCCTTTGTGTTCTTTTGCCTTTTTGATAACCTGTCTCAGTGCTTGTTCAAAAGGTGTTTTCTTTTCTGGTTTCACAAAGTGTGAAACGATAACCGAAAAAGGGCTTTCCATAACTTCTTGGGATTTAAAAGAGAAAAGACGACAAAATCAAAAGCATGATGTTGTCGTCTTATAGTGAGCCTGTTAAGCTGTTAGTTCAATTTTTTCAGTAGTAACTCAGCTACCAATTCTGAAGACATTGGGTTTTGTCCGGTTACTAATAAACCGTCTTCTACTGCATAAGGATTCCAATCCTCACCTTTTGAATAAACTCCTCCATTTTCTTTGAGGGCATCTTCCACAGAAAAGGGGACGATATTTGTGAAATCAATTGCCGCCTCTTCTGAGTTTGAATAGGCTGTTACTTTTTTGCCTGCAACAAGGGGTTTGCCCTCAGCATCTTTAGTATTCTTAAAAATGGCTGGTCCATGACAAACAGTCGCCACTGGCTTATTGTTGTTATAAAATGCTTCCACTAAAGCGATTGACTTTTTATTATCGGCTAAATCCCATAATGGGCCATATCCGCCTGTGTAGAAAACTGCATCATAATCTACGTGTTTTACAGTTTCCAGCTTAGCTGTATTAGAAAAGACAGTTTGTGCTTCTTTATCTTCATTGAACCTTTTAGTTGAAGAGGTCTGAAAGTCTGGCAATTCGCTTTTAGGGTCAATAGGGGGCTGACCACCTTTGGGTGAGGCTAGTGTAATATCTACGCCTTTGTCCTTTAAAAAGTAATATGGGCCTGCAAACTCTTCAAGCCAAACCCCAGTTTTGTCACCTGTATTTCCTAACTCATCATGACTAGTAATTACGAATAGAATCTTTTTCATTGTTTCTTTTTTTTCTTGATTAGTATTTAATTCTTGATTTGAAACTGCGCTTTCTTTTGCCTTATTCCCACAAGAAAAAAGAAAAGCAGAGCTTAATAATGCTATTAGTGCTTTTTTCATTTTATAATGATTTAATTACACAGCAAAATTGAGCTATATACTTCTCAAAAAAATTGATGTATGGTAAGAAACGGTTATTGAGCGATTTCTTTTCTGATTCTACTAAGACTCTCAGTTGTAATTCCTAAGTATGAGGCAATGTGGTAGTTTTTGATTTGTTGTTCTATTCTAGGATAAGTTTTGATAAAAGATAAGTATCTGTCTTTTGCAGGAAAGGCTAAGTTGTTAAGTGTTCTTCTATGAAACGCTTCCATTCTCTTTTCCAGTTTTTTCCTAAAGAACGTCTCAAAAGTTGGAATGTCAAGATACATTTGCTCCATGTTATTTCTAGATAACTTATATAGCGTGGTATCTTGAATACATTCAATATTCATCATGGCCTTAGCACCTGAGAAAAAAGCAGTATAATCACTAATCCACCAATCTTTTATGGCAAACTGTAAAGTATGGTCTTTACCAGAATCATCAATAAAAAAGGTTCTTAAACATCCACTATAAACATAATGTGTATGTGAAACTGTTTGATCCTTACGTAATAAAACATCCCCTTTTTTTAAATCAATTCTTTTTAAGTTCTCTCCAAGAGTTAACAGTTCTTCTTTTGAAAAATCGATGTGTTTAAAAACTTCTAAAAGTATTGATTCCTCCATGTTTTCTCAATTACTCACAACGCTAAGAGTAAGATGTCGTAAGCGACGTAAGGAGCTTATGCATTTTACTCAATGTTACCAGCTTTTTTTATTTTATTAGTCTTTTTAGTTTTTCCCATATACCTTCTTTCTCCAAGACATTTTCTGACTGTTTTTCTTGACCGCTAAGTAGTTCTATATATTCAAAATCAGCTTCACATGACTCAACGTTGTAATTCTTATTGAATTTAACTTTAGTCTTAGGTATAGTGCTCTTATAAATTATTCTATCGGTTGTTTTTACGAACTCCCATTTGTTTAAATAAGACGGGAACCGCATTCCACCGCCTTGCATCAGCCAAATGCAATGTTTATTGCTTCGAATCAGATTGTCATACTCGGCTCCATCAATTTTGAAAAAGTCAAACGGAGTTTCTATTACAGAATAAGTTGTTTGAAGCGATTGTGGGTCGAGGTGCTCTACTCTCATTTTTTGTCCCCAATTCTCAATAGTCCAAACGTTGTTGTCAGAACCGAATATTGTCTGCGAAATGTAGTTTTCTGGGTTCTTATATCTAAAAATTACCTTAAAGGATTCTAAGTCAATTAACTGGGAGTCATGTTGTCCATTGATTAAACAGAATTCACTTTTTAAATCAAATTGATTACCGTGCATGAAAAATGAATCAACTTCTATTGATTTATCATTTTTTAAGTCAAGAATTTCTATCCCATTTCGAGTAGGTAGTGCTAGAAACTGTTTGTTTGGGGAATGAAGTTCTAAGTAACTACAATCAGAAACAGTCCCAGACTTAAACAACTTTTTATTTTTAAACACTTTAAGTTCTCGGATGTAAACAGACATTCTGATTTCATCTGGTTCAGAAAACTCAACTTGATAAACATCATCGTTGAATTCGAACTGAAGGTTTTCAGGAAACGATTCAAATTTTATGTCTGATTTATCTGTTTTTTGAATTTTCATCTTATTGCTGGTAACAATTGTATAACACCCACTAGTGTGTGTTATTCAGCTTATGGCCCTACCTAAAGTTAAGTTACAGAGGAAGGTCTCAGCTCCATGGTATATTCTACCTACAAGTATAACGAATCTCAGGCTCAATGAGGTATAGCCCCAAAATGCTATTCACTTATTGACCGCGTAGCCGTAGAATGGAATTACACGTATTATTATACGTATAATTATACGTATAATCGGATTCTACGCCTCTGGATCGTTTGAAGCAGCATGTAGCAAAGGTCTGAAGAGGAGGCAATAAAGAGAAGTGCCTCTTGGCCGTTTTCCCATTTTTTTCTAATTTCATTCCGATGATCAACCCTGAGTGAAGAGAAGGTTGTGTTTCTGAATCCTTCCTGATTGCCGCTCGGTGTTGGCCGCTAACCAAACATTGAGACGCAATGCAAGCACATTTTAGAATTAGAAAAGCAACCAATGGAGTTGAATTGAACTTTGTCATCAAAGACGGCGGTGAATTACTTCACTGGCTGTGGTTTGAAGATATTGCTGCCGCCAAGGCTTTTGTGAAAGTACTGAAACGTAAATGCACCAAAAAGTATTTGTTCATCTCGGTTCAAGAAGGTTTATATTATTTCATGCTTATAGAAAAATTCAGGATCTTATTTTGCTGCAGTCATGATTATTCTTCGGCTCAGAGAGCTAGGGATGGGTTTGCCTTACTTTGCCGCCAAATACGCAAAGCCAAGGTGATGGGATTGACGGAGCTTTAAATCATTTAACGGCAACATTCTTTTATTCAGAAGAAAAACCCCCGCTTCGGGTATACTGAAACGAGGGTTCATTGACAACAGCGTCCAAAAGTCTAAAAAGGGGAGACTTGTTAGGCTGCCATAATCATAGCAGGATCGCTAAAGCCACTGCTCGAGCTGCGGCCTACCGCTTTTACTCTAAACCAGTAGTACTGCCCCGGCATTAGGTTATTGATCTCTGCTTTGCTTTTTGATGTTACCGCAACCGATGTCCACACAGCATCTACCTGCGAGGGATCGTTTGTGGTCATCATAACCTGATACGAAACGGCATTGGGCACAACTTCCCAGTCCAGATCTATCACACCACCGTGGCTGCTGCGTTCTGCTACTACGGCACTTGGCACAGATACGGGTGGTACAGGTTCAGCTTCACTTCTGATGTCGAATCCCGATGAAAGAATCACGTCACCATCTCCTGCCGCCGTCATAGCCACATAGTTGGCCAGGATGCGCAGCATGTCCTTGAGTTCTTTGGCAGCCTCGTCTCGAACGTAGCGATCACGCTTGGTACCGTCGAGGGCGGCTACTGCCAGCGTCTCGAATTCATCCAGTTTGGTCTGGATGTCAGCAAGGGCCGGTTGTGGGTCTGCAAAGTTTGGATTTCCCGTCATGCGGTTAATCAAACTGCGTGTAAATAAAACGAGCGACCTTGGATTGAGGCGCGCTACACCTGCTTTAATTGTTGCCATTTTCATGGAGTTTATGCAAGGGCCGAGGCCACTTGCGGTTTCGCTTAATGAAACGGGGAGGGTCGAAAAAGGGTTACGCAAAGGGTTGCTGTACAGTGTGTTGTGAATTAGGTGCTGTCACAAAAAAAACCATAGGTTAAAAATCGAAGTCACTTTTTAACCTTAGGAATATTTTGTGACGGGCACCTTCGCTGTGAAACGAAAATCGGGAAGTTCAGAAAAGTCCAAGGTTAAATATATGTTTTTAACGATGCTGATTATGGGGTGTTTTTTCCGCCTTTCAAAAAGGGCGATTTAACCTGAGCGGCATCAAAAAAAAAGTTCACTTTTTTTTCAAATGATGTTTTATGGAGTATCAGGTGTTGTTCAATTTGTTGTTTTTTATCCTTCATGAAGGATCACTATGGTTCGAATTCAATTCTATCAATTGAAATATGATTGCACTTTAGAACAAAGGGGCCTTATTAGTTTTCACGGAGAAATTAATACAGCCTTGACTTTTATTCGTGGCGTGTTTGTTTTAAGAGGAACTCATGAGACCGCTTGCGCTAAGTTTTGTCCCTTTTTGTGTCAACCGAAGGCCCGTAGGGAGGGACTGAGCTCACGAATTCAGCTGAAAGCAAAAAATCAATGAGTAACACAAAAAGGGAATGAAAACGCTATTTTGACTGATCAATTATTCCCCATTTACAACCGAATCCATCCATCTACACCCCTTCAAAAACTCCTTGACGACTGTAAAAATCTTTTTGACGACTGTTTTTAACTCTTTGAAGCCCTTCAAGAAGTCTTTGAAACCCTTCAAAAACCTTCCGACAACTGTTTTTAAGTCTTTGACGACTGAAAAAAAGCCCTTGAAACCCTTCCAAAACTTTTTGACAACTGTTTTTAACCTCTTGAAGCCCTTCAAAATGTCTTGGAAACCCTTCAAAAGGTTTCTGACGATTGTAAAATGGGGTGCAAGCCAAGGGCTAGAAAAAAAGAAACCCCGCAAAGGATTGCAGGGTTGGGCCGGTACACATTGTGCTATTGCACGGCTAACCAAAACCTCGCACCAGCAAGATGAAGGTAAGGAAAATTTTTGGGATGGGGTAGGAGAGTTGTGAGAAAATGCAGGATAATTATAGGCCTATTGTTTGAAACTAGTCGGGCAAGCCCGAAAACGGAATGCTATTGGTGTTAATTTTTTCAGCTCGATACACTTTTATGATCTATGTTCCTTTTCTGTATTTTCTGGTAATCTTCGGGTTGATCTATCTCTTGGCACCCGACCAAGGGCCGAATTGCTTGGAAAGGGCGGAGCGGTATGCGGAGGGGAAGGGTAGAGAGAAAAAGGTAGAATAGGAGGGCTTATAGCAACTTTACGACGTTGGAGTGTTTTTATGTAGCGAAGTAAGTCAAGATAGTGGTGCAGAGTAAATGTGACCTAAAGTTTATATTTGGTTGGTTCAGCAGAATTGACGCCCTACGTGTTATAAAGACGAGTCATTGCTCTCCAAAAGCACTTTCAAATGACATTGAATCTTCGTCAAAATCATCATCGTAGCGGTTTGGAAACATATTATCTAATTCGGCTTCTGCATCATAAAACTCATGTTCATCTTTCAAATGGATGAGTCGTTTGGCTAATTGATCGAGTTGATCAAATTGGGTGGCATTAGCTTGATCTTTTAAGTCAGCTATTTCTTCTTCAACGCTATAGACAAGTTCCACTTCTTTTTCATATTGGGCGCTACCTATTTGTTCAACATCGTGATTTTCGAAGATTGTTTCCAATTGCTCAACTTGTTGTGCTAGTTCTTTTATTTCTTTAGATATCATTTTTTCAAGTATTTTGGGATTGGTAACGTTTAGTATATGAAGCGTAGCCTGCCGATAGGCGGCTATGATTTATATACCGTGTTGTCCATAGTTTTTATTTATATCGTGTTGAGAGTTCTTCATGAACATTGGATAATCTTCAAGTCCACTAATATTGGTGTTAACACTTATTAATTCTCCTGTTGTCGTAGGAATAAATACTATCCCATCCTTTATAACAGGGGAAGAACGGACAGTCTTATTTGTCTCTTTTTTAAACAATACCTCTCCATTGTCACAATTCAATATTAGTAATTCACCTTTTAAAGTTACCGTGATTAGTTTATTTCCTGTAATTATTGGCGTGCTGGCAACTGAACCTCCTTCAGTTATTTGGTCAATATCAAATTTATAGCTCCAAAGCACTTTCTCATTAAGTGGGTCAACGCATTTAATTACATCTCCCATTAAACAAATCACATTGCTTTTATAGACCGAAACTAACGATGGTTGAAAAAGTTGAAGAGATGCTACATTGGATTGTCCAATATTTGAACTTGCCAATTTCCATCCAGAAGTAACAGGTGCTCCACCAATGAAACCATTTCCTAAATCCAAGCTATCTGATTTAGTCTTCAATTTTGACTTTTTTTGTACAGAATAGTCAAGATATGGGGCTTTTGTCTTTTCAAATTCCTTAATAAACTCAAGAGATTTTGCATCTAGGATAGCAATTGATTCTTTAACTCCAGTTGAATCATCTGAACGTCTAGTTATCAATATTCGATTTTCTGAAAAACTTGGCGGTGAAGTTGCTTTAAGCGAAGAACAAGAGATAATGTCTCCTGTTGTCTTATCTAGTTTATATAGTGTACCTGGAAATGTTGTCAAGTAAATATTTGATTCAACAATAACAGGTGTTTTTAGAACATCTCCGTCAAGCCATTTTTGCCAAATTATTCTACCGTTGGACGCATCCAAGCAAATAAACGGATGTGATGGTTTAATCTTCTTGTAATCATTTGTTAGGGTTGTATCAGTATATACCTTAAGACTTGGATATGTTGTATAAATTCGATTTTCGGAAGCAACTGGATTAGAAAGAAGTGGGTCGCCTAACCAATGAGACCAAGCCATTTCACCTGTAAATCTATCAACAGCGAAAATCGTACATGATTCAGTGTTAAATACGAGCAGAGACCCTATGACTATTGCAGATGAAGGTCCATCATCATCAAGGTCAATTGCCCAAATTAAACTTCCATCTTGAATTTTGAAGCAGAAGTATGATTTGCTTCCAAATCCACCTGACACATAAAGGTTGTCTTCAACAATTGTAGGGGTTGTAATTGGTGTATTGCTTTTTAGCTTTATAGTATATCCATCAGAGCGTTTTGTGAGATAACCATCAAGACTTCCTTGTTTTACATGTCCCTGTTTGAAATTAGTCTCAAACTTTAACATGGTATCATTATTAAATTTAATTACTTCAGATTTGAAATCGATTGTTTTAGAGAAAACTGAATCAATGGGTAGTTCAGTGATTTTCGTTATTTCAACTTCCGTGACTATTACTTCTTTATTATTAAACTCTAGAACATAGTAAGTTCCAACACCAAATGAAATTAGCAATAGTAGAAGTAATAATAAGTTTCTCTTTTTCTTCATGCTCAATTATGGACAACGTTCTGTGTAAGATGTCCTAGCTGACGTTAGGAAGCTATGCATTTTACACGTTGTTGTGCGGTCGTTTTTCTTTTTTTATTTCTTTCAGGAATGAATTTAAGTCCATTTTGAATTTTGGCGTAATCTCTCCTTCCATGTAATGAAAAACATCTGGGTCATCATTTCCTTCTACAGCAAAATACCAAAACTGATAACCTTGATGCATCATAAAGACACAATCCGTTTCACTTAGGAAATTTTCTATGCCATTTTCTTCAAGTAATTCAACTGCCCATGTTTTAAGCTCTGACTCTGAATTTAACAAATCGGTCCCAACTAGATTTGGCGGCTTTTCCCAATAACATAATCGAAAGAACTGTCGAAAAGTCTCTGGCAGTCTTTCTTTGAATTCCTTCTGTACTTGTTTGAGAGTAGTCACTGCGTCCTTTATTTTTTCAATTCGTTCTTACTCCATTCAAGTCCTTCAAATATTGCCTGTTCACTTATCAACCATTCTGCTTTTTCATCTTCTATAAAAGTCAATTTACTATCTTCAATTTGCTTATCAAGGTTAGACTTACCAGCCCCATATCCGTGAATTTTGTCAGTCGAGATAATGTTGACTTTATATCCAAGTTTTGTTTTTTCAATTCTTAATCCACCAATGTAATCGTCCCACAGGTCAAACGGAATAAATTTCGCTTGTCCTTTTTCTATTGTTTTTATTCTATCTGTCCAATAGTCGAGAAGTTTGATTGCACCAAAGGATAAAATTGAATCATCACTAACTTTCAACTTTTCAAGCTCGGATTCATCAATTTCTAAAAAGTCAAGCAAATAATAACTGTCGGCTGTTCTCGAAAAACTTGGCATCAAGTCAATTTTTAAAAAGAGGTCATCGTGTCCACTTCCAAGTTTATCAATAATCAGTCTTATCATACTCTATTCTTCGTTTCTATTAATGACGCACAACAAGTAGATAACCGCAACTCAGTTGCACTTTACCCTAGTATTTGGGGAATAACCGCAACTCAGTTGCACTTATTCAGCTTATGGGCTTATTGACTTTCAACAACACCCTTAGTATTCTACCCCCAAAACATCCTTAGAAAAACCTCACTCCTTCTATTCGGTTTTGGCTATTCCAAAAATAAGAAAAACCGCTTCAGTTCGAAGCGGTTGTGGATAAGACTTGAAAAGTCGGGGAGGGGTAGCCTTAGAAGAGAGGGTATCGAAGGGCTATGCCAACAGTTCCTTCCGTTTTCCTGATTCAGCCACTTCTTTCACCACGCTGTTTCGTTGGGTGAGCAAGTTGGTCATGTACTTTTCGAGTATGAGTTGATCGACCAGCTTTCCTAAGATACCGAATGGGGACTCATAGTCGAAGATGTCCGTCATAAGCGTTCCTCCATCCGTTGCGCTGAACCGGTGCTCGTGTTTGAACCGTTTAAAGGCTCCGCTGATCATCTCGTCTACGAAATATGTCGGGCGATCATAAGCCGTGATCTTTGACGTGAGGTGTTGGTAAATACCGAAGTGCTTCGCTCTCCAGGTAACGGTCTCGTTAAGGCCAATCAGCCCGCTGGTTTTTCCCGCCACTGCCGTCTCATTGGTTTGTTGGGTCGAGAGCTTGTGCAGGTCTATGCTTCTGGAAAGGTCAAACACTGTTTCTATGTCAGCCTTTATTTCTGTTTGAAGTTCAATCCTTGGCATCGTCGACCTACAGTGTGGTGGAGTTGAATGTTAACGGTGAAAGATAAGAGTAGTAGCGGCGAAGGAGCTATTACTTTTATCTAATGTGATGTGCTGGCTCTTATTCTTCAGGGTTGGTATCTATTATTACGGCATTCATTAATTCGCTTTCTGTTGCTTTATGAAATTCCCCTTCCATAAAATCAAACATTCCTGGTGTTACTTCGAATGAGAAAGTTTCACCTCTATTCACGTTTCTATCTAAAACTCGTTTTCGTCTAATTGGATGTTTTGCAGACACATAGTGTAATTGAATCTCTTTACCGTTTTCTTCGGCTAATTGCTGGAATAATTTTCTTTTCTCTCGCTTAGTAAATCCAAGATCAAGTATCACATCACATCCTCGATTAGATATATCTTCTGATAATTCCCATATTAGTTTTTCGCATCTTTCAACTCTTTCCATAATCCATTTTAGATTCATTGATTTAGGAAGATCATCTCCATACAATTTCCACATCCAATTATCTATTCCCAAATGAATTCCTTTAACTTCATCTGCTAATTTCTTTGAATATGTCGATTTTCCTGCCCCTTGAGGTCCAAAAACAATATGTATTCTACTCATTCAGTTTTTTATATTATGTTTTTTTCTTGCTTGTACCTAACGGTTTGGCTATGAGCAGTAGCGTCCCGCAGGGCGCTATTGCTTATAGGTTGTGTTGGGCACAGTTTTTATTTTTTCTAGATATTTTTTGGCAACAGTCAGTCTACTTCGGTCAATTGTCGTTTTAAAAACTCTTTCAATATCCTTAATTTGCTTATCTATTGTCGGAGAGCTTTCGAGTAATGACCATAGATCTACTACTCCTTTGAACTTATTTAAAATCCGCTTCTCTTTAATTTTATCCCAAGCTAGAAACCCTGCTTTGCCTGCTACTTTTCCAAGATTTAAGTCTTTAAGAACTTCTTCAACAGATTGGTTGTCAATCAAATTGTCGATTGAATTTTCATAATTTGAATCCTTCGCCACATCTAAGAATCTAAACATCAGACGTGTTGACTCATCATTGTATTTCTTTACTAAAGCAGCCCAAAATTTCTTGTACTGCTTTACAGCTTCTACCTGTTCTTTTATTGTACTAGCTTCATTGAGTGACTTTTCAAACTTTTCACAGCAAAGTCTGAATTCAGTAAAGTCTTCTCTCAATTCGCAGAGTACATCAGGAATTTGCTCAATCGTCTTTGTTTTGGAAAGTACAATGCTAACCAATGGTGGAATCGCTTGAAGTTCAGTACCAAAATGATTTTCTGCATCTTGAATCTTTTGGCCTTGAAGTTCACTTAGCTTAGTGTATATCTCTTTTGAAATTGCCTTTTTGCCAAGTTCTTTTAACTGTTCTTGGTATGTAAATACAGGTAAAGCAGCTTGGACATTATGATTTGTTATAGTATTGAAAAACGATTTTACAATCTCGAAAGGTTGATTTGTTGTTTCACCAATGAGTACTTGGCTCTTACTTCCAAATTCGGGTTGATCCTTTCCTGCAAAACCCAAAGAATATGTTTTCACGCTACTTATTGGCTTGGTAAAATCCGAAAGAATAAAGTTGTTTCTAATTCTTTTTGAATCTCTTTGGCGAAAGGCTTCTACAGCTTTTCGAGCAGTTTCTTCATCGTTTTTTTCAACCTTGTCAACATATACACACTGGGTAATATTATTACCAAACCCGCTGACAACTGATATATTTTTCGATTTAGAAAGCATGTCAAAGATTGGTCTACCGTGAGGAAAAAGTACCTCTCGAGTAATATTAATATGCTCTAGTTCTCTTCGAGTTACAATGAAATGACTAGATAATAGGTATGATTCAACGAAAGCGTTGAAATTGAAGATAAATTCAACGGTTGGCTTACCATATCCACCAATAAAGTAATCAAGTTCATCCAATAGATTTGAAGAAATTATGCAGCTGTTATGTTCAATTGTAAGCTCTTTCATTTTTCAAATTGTGCCCAACAATAGGATAAGTGCAACCAGTTGCACTTTACCTCTATATTTCGCAGATAAGCGCAACTCTGTTGCACTTATTCAGCTTATGGTCTTATTGACTTTCAACAAGCACCATCGTTTTATCACTCCCAAAACATCCCCAGAAAAATCTCACTCTTCCTCAATCAGCTTTGGTCGGCACCACAAGATAAGAAATACCCACTACAGGAAAATCAGGTGTTGATAAGATTGGAAAAGTCGGTGGGATGGGGTGCCGCTAAGGTCACTACTGCCCGTCGTTTTGGGGCATGTACTTCACTTCTTTCAAATAGGCCTCCCATTCCTCTTTGGTAAAGCCGTGCTTGCCCGGGCTTATGCCTCGGCCAAAATCAGATGCGCCGCGATCGGTCAAGGTGATGGAGAAGTCATCGGTGATTTCCAAAAGGAGTTCCAGCCCAAAAGAGGTGAGCAAGTGCACGGTCTGGCCATTGTCGGCCATCGATGCCGTTGATAAAGTGATTGTCTTTGAATCGATCCTTGGCGTCTTTTAGGGTCGCCTTTTTTACGCCACGAATGGTGAGCTGAGCGCGCCTGCCTAGCGGCAGGCTCCGTTGTGACTTGGTGTCAACCCTGCGGCACTTGCTATGAAAATGCGCTTTTAAGTATATGTTGGTTTCAGGTTATTGATACTTAGGGATCGCCGCAGGGTTGCTACTGAGCGCAGCGTTCTCACGCAGCGAAGCAAGTAAACCCAGTGGAACGGTATTTTAAAAAACTGAAAAGTGAAGTTGTTCCTTATCGCGAAAGAATAAACCCCAGAAGCTCCTCTTCAGAACGTTAAAGCTAGAAATCTTCGGGAGCAGGACCGTATAAAAATTTGTGGTAATTGATTTAATGCAACAGTTCTGTCGAATCTTTGCTCCTCCTCTGGCTTCAGTCTGTGTTGAAAACAGCGTTCCCTATTGCTGAAAATCTTCTGTTAACAAATCTGATTTCATGTTACTCATCAGCGGAGTATCAAGAATGTGGATTTGATTTTGAATAGGTGCCTTAGAACCCTCCATGCGCATAATGAGACGTTCTACCGATAGCTCTCCTGCACGGCAACCATCATGGTGCAAAAAGAAAATTGGTTCCGTAAAGAAAAAGGGCAACTTCCCGTCTGATATTCCCATAATGCGACAATCATCGGGAATGGCCATTCCATATGATTTCAATGCAGGGACAATTCCCGAAATCACTTCATCGCTCATGGCAAAAATTCCATCTATACCCTGCGCAGCATAATCGAGGGCACTTTTGTAAGCATCATTCACCTGATGAACGTGGGAAGTACCGACATCAACGAGTCCAAAATCCTCTACCGCATTCAAATACCCGCGTTCTCTTTCAATCGTTATGCTCATGGCAGGGTGACCAAAAATGCCCGCTATTTTGCCACACCCTGCTTCCTTTAAGGATGACACGGCGCTGTAAGCAGCCTTCTCGTCGTCAATTTTTATGATATCAAATGTGGCATTGCTAGGAGCTTTATCAAAAAATACGACCGGAATCCCATGGTCAATGGCTCGCTCAATATGGGTGAGTTCTTCCGTCTCACAGCTCAACGAAATAACTATTCCACTTACCCTGTTATCAATACAGATTTGAAGATTCTCCAACTCTCGCTCCAGTTGTTCATTGGATTGCAAAACCATTACATGGTAACCTGCTTTGGCAGCAGCATCTGTCACTCCATTTATTACCGAGGGGAAAAAGAACATGTTTACCTCAGGAATGATGAGTGCAATTGTAGGGTTGGAAGAGCTTCTCAGATTGGAGGCCATCTTATTTGGTCTGTAATCGAGGGCCTTTGCAATATCCTTGATAGTCTTTTTCACCTCGTCACTGATGTCGGGATGATCTCGAAGCGCTCGCGAAACAGTAGATGGATTGACTCCTGCCATCTTTGAGATATCCTTAATGGTTACTTTTTGACTCATGCTTTTCGTTTGCTTACCCTGACAATAGTGTAGAATTTCATCATTCCCAACTTGACTGAAGTGTATGCGGTACAGCAAATGTTCCTAATAATCACTCGCGACTGCTTCTAAAGATATGAACAATAGAACGAAATATTGGCATACTTATCAACCGCAATCGTTTGCACAACCGATTGCAGAAATTTCAAGCGCTTGGCTTCTAGCGTATTCATATGGGTAATCACATAGATTTGTGTCAAACAAACACCAAACAAGAATGAAGAAAAATGTACAATTAACCCAAGTACTTCTTGCCTTTCTATTTATTGTTTTGAGCGATGTTGCGTTGGCACAAGGCAATATTACCGGAACAGTCAGCAGTGAGGATGGACCACTGCCGTTTTCGACAATACAAATTAAGGAGACCGGTGGCGGTGCAGTTAGCGATCTGGACGGTAACTTTGAGATTAAGGACTTGCCTGCCGGCGATTACACTCTCGTTACGAATCAAATTGGTTACAAAAGTGATGAACAAACGGTTAGTGTAGTATCGGGTCAGACCGTAACGCTAGCAATAGTTTTGGGAAAAGACGCCCTAAGCCTTAACGAATTGGTTATAACGGGAGTTTCAAATCCAGTTTCCAAATTGGAAAGCTCAGTATCGATGACTACTCTTCGACCTGCAGCAATGATTGACCAGAATGCAGCCAATACTGCAGAGTTACTTCGCACCATTCCCGGTATTCGATCTGAAGCTTCAGCAGGAGAAGGTAATACCAACATTACGGTAAGAGGAGTTCCTATTTCATCGGGAGGTTCTAAATACCTTCAACTACAGGAAGATGGTATGCCGATTCTTCAATTCGGTGATATCTCTTTCGGAACGGCTGATATCTTTTTGCGTGCTGACCAAACAATACAGCGAGTCGAAGCTATTCGAGGTGGATCAGCATCGACCATGGCGAGCAACTCCCCTGCGGGTATCGTAAACTTCATTAGCAAAACGGGTGCAATAGCAGGTGGATCCTTGATAACCAGCGTAGGATTGGATTACGATAATTTCCGTACTGATTTTGAATACGGTGCTCCTATAGACGATAAGACGAGCTTTCACATCGGTGGTTTCATGCGTCAAGGCGAAGGAGTGCGCGAAGCAGGCTACAAAGCAAATCAAGGTGGGCAAATTAAAGCGAACCTTACCCGTCGCTTCAAGAGCGGTTATGCACGTGTATACTACAAGCACTTGAACGATCGCACTCCGGCTTATCTCCCAATGCCTATTCAAGTGAGCGGTACCAATGCCGATCCGACTTGGGAAAATATACCGGGCTTTGATGCCAGAAGCGGTACCATTCACACGCCATTCTTAACGTCAAACTTGACTACTGGACCTGCGGGTGACTTGAGACGAAGCAACGTTATGGATGGAATGAACCCCGTGTCAAATGTGGCCGGAGCTGAATTCGTTTCAGACTTAGGTGAGGGATGGAGTATTGAGAACCGCACGCGAATGGCTTTTAACTCTGGCCGTTTTGTTTCCCCTTTTCCTTCAGAAGTAGGCGATGCAACGGCGATAGCTGAATCCATTGGAGGTGCAGGAGCACAACTTCAATATGCCGATGGAAGTGAGTTTGGAAATGGAAATGCGGACAACAACCTTTTGATGAGACTTCATGTTTTTGACACCGAGCTAAATGACTTCAACCTTTTTGCCAATGACCTTAAAATCAAAAAGAGCATAGATAATTTAGATCTTACTTTCGGGTATTACAGATCGGTGCAAAATATATCCATGTCCTGGTTATGGAACTCCTATCTATTCGACGTCAACGGAGAAGATGCACGTCCGGTCAACGTAACAGGACAAGACGGGACAGAATTTAGCACAAATGGACTATATGCTTACGGAACACCTTTTTGGGGAAATCTACACCGCAATTATGATACCCAGCACAATACCAGTGCACCGTATGCAGCAGTTTCTTACAAATTGAATGAGAATCTTTACATCGATGGATCAGTGCGCTATGACATGGGTTCTGTAAGCGGTTCATTTGCAGGTGGAACTTCTCGTCCCTTTGATATGAATAATGACAGCACCATATCGGCTTATGAAGAGGATGTTTATTTTATTGACAATGAAGCACGGACTCCGGTTGACTATGATTACGAATACCTCTCATTCTCCTTGGGAGCGAACTATAAAATCGATGAGACGCAAGCCGTATTCGGACGTTTCAGTCGAGGTGGTTCTGCAAAAGCAGATAGAATACTTTTCCAAAATCTACCCTACAGCGGTGGTGTAGAAATCAATGCACTCGATATGATCGATCAAGGTGAAATTGGTTGGAAGAAAAACTTTAAAAATGCAGCATTATTTGTGACTGCCTTTTACGCACAGACTACTGAAGAAGGAGGATTTGAGTTAACTACTCAAAATATTATCGATAACAATTACCAAGCATACGGACTCGAAGTGGAAGGTGCAATCAACTATAACAAATTTGAGATACGGGGTGGACTTACTTACACCGAAGCAACTATTGAGTCAGGCGACAATGATGGAAACACTCCAAGACGTCAGCCTACATTGATGTACTTTGCAACTCCTACTTATCGGTTTACAGAAAAGCTCAATATCGGTGCTACCATTATTGGCCAAACAGGAGCCTACACTCAGGACAACAATGAGCTCTGGATGCCTGGCTATGCCTTTGTGAATGGATTCATTCGTTACCAATTGAACAAGAACTTATCGGTATCTGTACAGGGCAATAATATCTTTGACACACTTGGTCTTACGGAAGCTGAAGAAGGTGCTATAGGAGAGAACCAAGTAAACTTTGTTCGCGCCAGAAGCATAGTCGGACGCAACCTTAGTGCATCTGTAATGCTCAGATTTTAAATTGGATTTTTGATTTTAGTTAGGTAGACAAAAGTCGCATGGGTATCCATTCCCATGTGGCTTTTGTCGACTTTATTTAAAAACGCTGCCTGAATGAAACCGATTCCTATTCAAACTATCAGAGAGAAGGCCATAGAAGTACTTCATGGTTCTTGTTTGCCTCAAGGCATTGCAGCTAGTGCTCAGCAGGCTGATAATTATCGCCGCATTTGGGCGCGTGATGGAATCATGACGGGAATTACAGGTATAACAATCGGAGATGAATATATCATAGAACATCTGGCCAAAACCATCCACTACTTGGGTCAGTATCAGGATCAGTCGGGAATCATTCCTTCCAACGTTGGTGTTGAGTCAAAACCCACTGTGAGTTTTGGGAGTACGGCGGGAAGAGTTGATGCTACGGCATGGTGGATCATTGGAGCACTCTTATTGCTAAAAGATTATCCGCAGCTTTTGAAGAACGTGGAGAACCTCGAAGAGAAGGTATTGAAAGCCATTGGTGTAATGGAAATTTGGGAGATGAATCTCGGTAATTTAATTTACACGCCCATTGGTGGAAACTGGGCAGATGAATATGTTATCCAAGGACATACGCTCTATGACAATACTTTGAGGTTATGGGGCCTTAAACTGGCTGCAAGTGTTCTCGCCGACAAACAACTCACAGATAAAGCAGGCAGAGTAGAAGAGAAAATAAAACAAAACTTTTGGTATAGCACAGATCACGATACCCCACGCTACCACAAAGAGGCCTATGCACGAGTAGGGCGTGACCCAGGATATCTTTTTGCATCGATTGGCCCCATGGGGTATGATACCAGATGGGATTGTGCGGGAAATGCATTGGGCTTGCTCTTGGGATTCACGGAGAAAAAAGATCAAACAGAAGCCTTCTTACACGGTCTTTCGGAAGATTTACCCGAAAGACTTATACCGGCATTCTGGCCCGTGATTGAACCAAAAGACGCTGAGTGGTCATTTTTGAAAGACAATTACAATTACCGATTTAAAAACAAACCGTATCACTTTCATAACGGCGGATCATGGCCTATTTTTAGTGGACTCATGTGTTTGGCAATGGCCTATCAGGAAAAACCTGAAATAGCCACGCTTATTCATGAATCCATGACCAAGGCGTTAGAACGCGAAGAACCTGCCTACCGCTTTTTCGAATACTTTGACACCGAGAAAGGACAAGCTCAAGGAGTTCAGCAATTGTGCTACTCCGCCTCGGGCTGGCTTCTTTCAGATCTTGCTGTAAGTGGTGATTTTGATCGATTAAAACACATCCTTTCATGATAGGCGATGTTATTAATATCAAACCTGAGTACGTAAACACTGCGCGAGAAATCGTTTCACTCTGCGGGAATCTTTTCTTTGACAAAAAACGCGTGATCTTGATTGCGGGTGAGTCTGGAAGTGGGAAATCCGTGACAGCTGTTTCGCTTCAAAAAGTGTTGCTCGAACACCACGTAGACGCGATGGTCATTCATCAAGACGATTATTTTCATTTGCCCCCTGCTACCAATCACGACGAAAGGCTAAAAGATATAAGCCGCGTAGGTATGGATGAAGTCAACCTCAATTTGATGCAAAAGCACATTGATGGCTTCAAAGCCAATGCCGAGCGAATCACTAAACCTTTGGTGCATTACAAGGAGAACGAAATACTCCAAGAAAGTATCAATATTGCCGCTTATAAAACACTGATTGTCGAAGGAACTTACAGTTTTGCGCTTAGCGGAGCGGATACCCGCATTTTCATGGTGCGTAATTATAAAGACACGCTTACAAGTAGGTTGGAAAGAAACCGCGATGTAGCAGGAGACTTCATCGAGAGAGTGCTCGAGATTGAACACGGTCTCATCTCACCGATGGCAGCTCATGCCGACATTGTGATTCGCAAAAACTATAAAGCCGAACGATTATGACTACACAAGCTGAAAAACCGCGCCTTTCGATTTGGCAAATCTGGAACATGAGCCTTGGCTTTCTGGGCGTGCAGTATGCCTTCGGCCTGCAGCAGGCCAACATGAGCCCCATTTATCGCTATTTGGGCGCCGACGAGAGTGAAATTCCGTTTCTTTGGTTGGCCGGACCCATCACAGGGTTGCTTGTCCAGCCTTTTATTGGTGCCATGAGCGATAAAACCTGGCATAAATTCTTGGGCCGTCGGAGACCCTACATTTTATTTGGTGCCATAGCTACCAGCCTTGCCCTCATCTTAATGCCAAACTCCACCCAGCTTTGGCAAGCGGCCGCTTTGCTCTGGTTGCTCGATGGTGCGGCTAATGTAACCATGGAGCCCTTTAGAGCTTTGATAGCGGATAAACTCAATAGCAAGCAGCGCTCTTTGGGCTTTGCCGTCCAGAGTTTGTTTGTTGGCTTTGGGCAAATTCTGGCTAACCTCATGCCTTTTATTTTGGGTGCGTTGGGGCTGCTTTATACGGTGGGAGAAGAAGTAGAACAGATTCCACTTTTCGTGAAACTATCGTTTTACGTAGGCGCTGCAACTATTCTGGTCACCGTTCTAGTCACTGTATTTACCACAAAAGAAATTCCTCCATCCACCCAAGAGGAAGAAGAACTTAAAGCTTCTGATGGAAAAGGCACACTGGCAGAAATCTTTGCCGCATTCAAAGAAATGCCCAAAACCATGAAACAATTGTGGTGGGTAAAATTCTTCACATGGTACTCATTGCCATTGATGTGGCAATACTATTCACTCTCTATGGCTAGACATGGTTTTGGAGCTTCGGATCCAGGAGTAGAAGCATTTGAAGAAGGAATTAAATTTGGAAACCTTGGATTTAGTGTATTTAGCGGCGCTTGCTTGGTTTTTTCTATGTTCATCCCCGCCTTGTCAAGAAAGATAGGTAACAGGGCCACACATGCCATTTGCCTCAGCATCGGTGCATTGGGCTTTATGGCTATGCAATTCACAAATTCACCAAAGGCCCTTGTCGGACTGATGGGTCTGGTAGGTATTGCCTGGGCTTCAATCATGGCTATGCCTTACGTGATGCTTGCAGGAGCCGTTCCTGCCAAAAGAATGGGAGTTTACATGGGTATTTTTAATATGTTCATTGTGGTACCGCAAATCTTGAGCATGCTGACTGTACCTCTGTTTTATGATAACTTCTTGACGGGCGATCCGAGAAACGCGCTTTTCCTTGCAGGTGTGCTGCTACTTTTTGCAGCGGCATCAAATAAGTTCGTTTCAAAGAAAGCAGAAAATTAGTGCGTTGATGAACTGCATAATTGTTTAAGTAGGTCTGAAAGGGGCCTAGTACTTTCACTGCAAAGACCATTACCAAAATAGGGCTTATTCAAAATAGCGCGCGGTAAGAGCAGAAAGGAATGAAAATTCACAAGAGATCAGGAAAGGCACACCACATCTCCAGTTTTCGATGAAAATTATTTCGATACAAAATACCAAGGCATGGGCAGTGTCCCGCAAGGCATTGGTTATAAGTTTCCGAAGTTCGTTTTTTCTCTATGCGATGACCTGTAGAATTTGAGTAAAGCCTAAAGATGTGTCAAACAGAATTTATTTCCAGTTGGATCAATCAGCCAATATTCTCCATCTTTTTCAGTAATATCAGGAGCATTCATAATGGCCATGTCCAGACGTTCCTTGCTATCGAAAATGATGTGAAAATGCCTCATGCCAGCATTTTCAATCGGTGCTAAGGGTCTATTCTGGCCATGCCAAGAGTTCATGGCTATTCGATGTTTGTAAGAACCGCCAGCTCCTACATCGGCATACATGAACTGGGGTAGGAAGTTGAAAGATTCAAATCCAATTTTTTGATAGAAGGAATTAGACTCTTCGACATTGTTTGCATAGAGATGAATATGACCTAGATAGGTGTCTTTATCAATGATGTTATTAGGTATCGAATTATCAGCGTGCGAGAGAACTTCATTCAAGTCCAATTGAGCCGAAGCACTGCGAATATTCCCGTCCATATCTTCTATGCTAAGTCCGTGCTCCGTTACTACGCGTTTAAAACGCTCGGGAGTTTCCAGTGTGAACTCGACATTGATGCCATCTGGGTCATCTAAATAGAGCGATTTCGACATGGTGTGATCAACGGGAGAACTTGGATATTTTTTGTCAAATACGCGTTTCACCATATTGGCAAACTCACGTGTGTTAGGTGCGTGAATTGCGAAATGGTAAAGTCCACTGTAGCCTTTTTTAAACTGGGCTGTAGCCGTTTCGTGAACTACGATGAGGGTCTTTGATTCTGTGCCAAGCTCTGCAGATTTTTCAGAACGAGCTCTTATCTTCATTCCGACCAGTTCGGTGTAAAAACCTATGCTTTTGTCTAACTTAGTTATGTTGAGATGTATGGCCCCGAATGTGGCATACCTGCCTGTTTTGTCTAACTGTGTATTCATGCTTGAAAGAGAATAAGCAATGGATGAAAAACCATCCATTGCTATCAATGATGCGCTACCCAATATTGCCTTCATAAAGTCATTGCGCTGCATATTATATAACGTTTGTAATTGCTTTAATTTTATTTAGCAGTAATTGGTGCTTTCTTAGATCTTCCCCAGGCGATAAAGCCTAAGAATAAGATGAACAGGGCATTGGCCCCTATGGCTGGAAACTCACCTCTTGAAGCATGGAATATGGCTGCAAAAACCATAACTGCAGTCAGCCCCACAGATGCCCAAACGCTCAACGCTGGTTTGATGCGCAGTAATGAAGGAAGTACCAATCCGATTCCTCCTAAAAACTCACTGATACCAATGAAGCGCACTAATCCTTCTGGAACGTCTAATACCCATGGCATCGATTCGGCCATTGCTTCTATCGGTTGAAATAGTTTAGTCAGACCTGCCATGATAAATAAAGCTGCAAAAAGTCCTTGAAACACCCAAAGAATGATGTGCATTGTCTTGTTCTTTTGAGTAGTTGTCATTTCTTAAATTGATTTAGTGATTTGAAAAAAAGGTTGAAAAGTGAAAAAGGCTAGAGCCGGAAAGAAGTGCATGGGTACTACAAGTCCTGGAAAGAGTTCAGGGAAATCTAGATCTAAAGGAAGTGAAGCATCCATTGCGCCTATGATGCTTGCGAATGAAAGAGTAGCGTAAATAATATTTAACCAACCCATAAATCGGTTAAGTTTAAATTTTAGAAACCCCCAATAGCCCAAGGTCATCAGCAAACAACCCATTGTGCTCGCACCTATTATTGAACCCCAGTTTACTACTGAGTTGAATTCAGTTAACATGAGATATTGATAAATCTCAAAG
Organism: Cryomorphaceae bacterium 1068; assembly: GCA_027214385.1. Lineage (NCBI taxonomy): Bacteria > Pseudomonadati > Bacteroidota > Flavobacteriia > Flavobacteriales > Cryomorphaceae > Cryomorphaceae bacterium 1068. The sequence goes on from JAPVXR010000013.1 coordinate 27,099, forward strand.
TATACAACGCCAGCTATACTCGCAAATGCACTGGAAATGATTCCGTGCCACAAAAGGTGTTTTCTATTCATGGCAACTTATTTGGTGACAGGGATAGTCACATCGAGCTTAATTTCATTGGATACCTTCTTAGACATTCCCTTCATGGTTCCAACACCAAAGTCCAGTCGGTTGACAGAAAATTTGGATGAAAACGAATTCTCATTGAATGCAAAAGGTATTGTCATTTCTTTTGACACCCCATGTATACTCATAATGCCAGTCACTTTGTATGCATCTCCTTCTTTTGAAACTGAGCTAGACTTGAAGGTTATGTTTGGGTACTTATCTGCATCAAACCACTTGTCACTAATGGCATGTTTGTTCTTCATGCCCTTTCCCGTATTAATTGAATTAACGGCTACAGTAAACGAAAAGGATGAGTTTTCAGGGTTTGCATTATCAAATTTCACATCACCTTCAAGGTCTTTGAAAATCCCTTCTGCGTCAGTTCCTGAGAATTTGACCGAATAACCTTCACTAATTTTCCAATCAACAGATGTTTTGATGGTAAATGCTGATAAGACTATGATTGCCATTGAAGCCAGTAAAAATTTTGTTGTTTTCATTTCTTATTGTTTTAGAATTATTTAGGTCACAAATTTCAGGCGATCCCAATAATTAAAACTTAAGCTACCTTAAGAAATGAAAGCAGAGCTATTTTCCTGCGAGTTTACGCCTGATCTCACTCAAATATTCGGGGGTAATGCCAATGTAAGAGGCAATCAGTTTCAATGGCAAACGCTGTACAAGCATTGGGTACGTTTGGGTGAACTCAATATACCGTTGCTCAGCTGTGGCACTTAGCAGGGCGATGAGCCGCTTATTACTGGCTATTAAACTGTTACGCAGTTTATGATTCATTTCAAGAATAAAGCGATCATTCAATTTTTCTAAATCAGAATAAGCATCATGAGAAAAAACTTGAAGGTTAGAGTCCTCGATGGCTTCAATAAATATTTTGGAGGGTTCTTGATTAAAAAAACTGGCCATGTCTGAAATGAGCCAATTTTCGGGGGCAAATTGAATGATGTGTTCTTTTCCTGAGTTATCGAGCACATAGCTTTTTAGACAACCGCTTTCCACTTTAAAAGCCATTTTGCTTATGTTTCCTGCGCCATGCAAAACTTCACCGCGCTTTACTTTAATTGAGTTGACTTCTTCTTCAAAATCCATAGAAGTAAAATAAAGATTTTTTTATTGCTTATATCTTATTGAGCTTCCTCGTATTTGGTTTCTTTTAATGTTCGTAAAGGCACATGCTTTACACAAGTTAAAGATTAGGGTTTACACTAAATTAGTCTCTAACCTTGTTGATGATTCTTTACTTCTAAGATGTCTTTCATCAAAGAAACCTAAAAATACGTCTCGGTAATACGCTTTCCAAATTCCGTTACCGCTGTCTTCCAAACCGACATATTTTCCCTTCAAAGCTGCTGTTAAATAGACCCAGTAATAGGTCTTCCATCTGATGGCTCCGTTGCGGGTAACTTTCAATATTTTGTATGTGGAGTCGTAGTCAAAATCGGGTATCCTTTCGGGGAATGGCCTGGTGGAAAAATCATGCATGTGAGCGGGTGTTTTCATGTCCAGTGCTTCATGGGGTCGAATGTGATTATACTCTTTCACAAAGTGATTTAATCTCCTCTGTTGAGCTTTCAAATCGTAGGCAGAAGGTTTGGCGCAAGCAGCCTTTAAATCGCGGTGCATCCGTTCATGTCTACCGTTTTGTTCGGGGTGCGCAGGATCGGAAAATACAGGCTTAATTCCGAGCTCGATGAACCAATATGAGAGCTGCGTAAAGCGTTGAATGGCACGCACGGATCCAAAGGGGCTTCCGTTGTCGGTGTGCATCTGTTGCGGGATGCCGTATTTCCTAAAAACCCTTTTAAACTCTGCCTTTGCTGACTTTATATTTTCGTGATAATGACCTTTTGCGGTAAACAAAAAAACGGCTTTTAGAGTCTGCAATGGTGAGTGGATGGCAGTAGATTTTGTTACCCATTAAGAACTTTCCTTTGTAGTCAGCACTCCAAACTTCATTGCACTTTTTTGGATCGAATATGGGAAAGATCGGCTTGACTCTTCGCATTCTTTTTTGCGGGCACACCAGGCTATTTTTCTTGAGGATATTATGTACCGTGACCACCGATGGGATTTGTTCCTCAGTAAACTCGTTAAACAACAAAATGCGGATTTTCTTCGCTCCCCAGAGCTTGTGTTTTCCTTTGAGCTTAAGGATACTTTCTACAATATTTTCAGGTGTAGAATTAGGATGATTTTGAGGAGATCGCGACTGCTCTTTGAGACCTTCAAATCCCAATTTTTCGAACCGATCAATGAGTCGATAAGCGGTTGGCCTGGAGATCTCAAAGCTCCGACATAGTTCTGTGATCGTATACTTTCCCGTACGCCATTCACAGATAAATTCAATCTTTTGTTCCATTGTTGTACTTACTTTCCAAGGCATGGTAATCTGATTTTGACCTCAAATTACCCCCTAAAAAAGTGTAAACCATGTGCCTTTAACTCTGTAAACTATGTCCCTTTAACGTACCCAATGCACCCCAACGCTCTGGCTAAGAAACGTGCGGTTTTAAAAACCGAAAATCTTTCACCTAAGACGTGATTAAAATTAAAGGTAATCATCTTCATTTTAACGAGATTCCGCATGTGTTCTTAGGTGATGTTGTGCAGCGTTTTTATTTATTTTTCAGGATGTTAAGTAGTTTTTTAGGGTCTTGACGGTTGTCCCAAAATGCTGTCACGATTATTCTGTCATCGAATACTTTGTAGTAGATACTGAAATGTCCGAGTGATGCGACACGCGTATCCTTGAAGTCCGCTGATTTATACAGAAATGGGTTCTTGGCTATTTGCTTCGTTCGGTCGGATACCAAACTCATCAGCCTTTTGGAGTATGAATTAGATTTATTCTTTTCGACCCAGAATTGAAGAATTCCGACAAATTGAATGTCCGCAGTTCTCGTCCAAACTACTGCCCGTTTAGCCATTCAAGATTCCGTTTATTCATCGCTTCCTGTGAAATGAGGCGACCACTTTCTATGTCGTCGTCGCTCATTTCGAGCATTTCTTTCTGTTCGGCAGTGAGTTCCACAAGGTCAGACGTTGAACTACTTGATGCGACGAGCTTATCCAGCGCTTCTAAAAAATCTTTGTTCTTAATTGCCAATATCTTATCGATTAACTGACTTCTTATTTTGTCAACTGCTGCCATGACTTTCTTATTTCCCCTAAATATCCACTTTTATCACGAGTTCTTCAAATGCTGCACAACAATCGTATAATACGCACTAGTGTGTGTTATTCAGCTTATGGGCTAATCGACTTTCAACATCGCCCTTACTAATCCCTCTCCCAAAACATCCCTAGAAAAATCTCACTCCTTCTAATCGGCTCTGGTCATTCCTCAATCTAAAGAAAAAACCGCTTCAAACAGAAGCAGTTTTGCATAAAACGTGAAAAGTCAGATAGCGAATTGCTCTCTGCAAGCTCCGCAATCCTAACCCTCTTCGGGGCTATTGACCCAGTAGAGGTAGAATCGATGGGTGAGCGCCAAAACAACCGTACCCACAAATAAGCCGACAATGCCGTGAAGAAGAACGCCCCCGATGGCACCAAGAAAGATGATGATGGTGGGGGTTTGCAATCCCTTGGCCAGTAGTATGGGCTTTAGGAAATTGTCCAATAGCGATACGATGACGATATAAACGGTAAAGATGATGGTGTAGGTCGTATTGTCCGAAAGGGAAAACGCCAAGATGATGGCAGGGATCACCACGATGGTGACCGGTACTTGCACAATAGCGGCAAACAAGACAACGATGGCAAACACACCCGGGGCGGGTAAGCCAATGAGTTGAAAACCGACGAAACTCAATACCGATTGAATAATGGCCACCAAGAGAATGCCCTTGACCACACTTCTGATGGTATTGCGCGACATGATCAAGACTTCCATGCCATCTTTGCCTACCAACTTATTGGCCAGTTTTAGCGAGGTAGTATAAGCCCCATCGGCATTGTACATAAAGGCCACCGCGATAAGCAAGGAGACGATAAACAGCACCAGCGTTCCCATAATTCCTAAGAAGCTGTTGATGATCCCACCTGCTTTTTCGGTAATGAAATCTTGATGCGCAAAGGCAAAAGCCTTGAGGTCTGTAGAAGCCTTATCCCAGGCTCCGTATATTTTATCGCCCAGAGGCCACTCCTTCACCTGTTCTGTGGGAGGTGGCACTACCAAGGTGCCTTCCCTGAACTGTTCGACCACGGCAGTGGTAGATTCGAGCACCGAGCTGAAGATGTAGTAGGAGGGAACCGCCAGAATGGCCACCGTAACAAGGGTAAAAATCGTGGTCACCATCTTTTTGCGTTTCTCTCCGGCTTTGTTCACCAATTTTTGGAAAAACGGATAGATGGCTACTGCCAATATCAAGGCCCAAGTCAAGGCCCCGATAAAAGGGGTGACGATAAAAAACGCCCAGAGGACGAGTAGTGCTAAGACTGCCAGCCTGATGACGGAAGTGATGTTCAAGGAACTTTTCATGGGTATTTAATTCTGTGGTTGGTTTTCATTTGGCCATCCGCCTCCCAAGGCCAAGTATAATCTTACGACGGACTCAAGGTGCAATTTATAACTTTCGGATGCAATGAGTTGGGAGCTAAATAGGGAGTTCTGCAAATTGATAAATTCCAGGAAAGAGGTTACTCCTTCGTTGTAGCGCACCCAAGATAAGTCGAGGGCTTCCTGTGCCAGATCCAATTGTTCTTGCCTTATTTCGTATTCCCTGCGGTAGGTGTCAATGGCTATCAGGGCATCTTCCACCTCTTGAAATGCCTGCAAGTAGCCTTGTTCGTACTGATTGACCAGTTGGATGTATCTTTCTTCTTCAAATTCAATGGAGCTTTTGATGCGCCCTTTGTTGAAAATCGGGCCGGCTAAATTTCCCGCCAGCGAACTGAAGAGCAGGGTAGGGTTGGTCAATTGCGCTCCCAGATCTAAGGAGATGGTAAAGTTTGGGTACAGCAGTGCTTCGGTAGCCCCGATAATGGCCAATTGTGCTCTTAGCTGTCTTTCGGCTATCAATATCGAGGGACGGCGTTGCAGCAATCCCGCGGGAACCCCCGTGGGAAATTCTGAAGGGAAAACCTGTTCCTGAAGCAAAAGTCCTCTGGGAATGGATTTTGGGGCTGACGCCAATAGGATGCTTAGCGCATTTTCCACTTGTCTTCTACCACGGAATAAGGCTTGTAGGGTGACTTCCGCTTCTTTTTGCTGGATGATGACCTGATTCAAATCCACTTTGGAAATAAAGCCCGCATCGTACCGAGCTTGTATAATGTCTCTGAATTCGGTCAAGGAACCCAGCATGTTTTCTGAAATGATGATCTTATTGTCGATATCCCTCAGCGTAAAATAGATGGTGGCAATTTGAGAAACCAAGGTGGCCTTCACTTGGTTGTAGGCCATCTCTGTGGCCAGATACACCTGCAGAGCTGCTTCGTTCTGATTTCTGATTCTGCCCCAAATATCCAATGTGTAGGACACATTTGCCGCCGCAAGGGCATTTTGGGTGGTTCCCGATTCGGCGGTGTTGGCACCAATATCGCCACTCACGCCGTAGTTGACACTCGGGTAGAGCTGTGTTTTGGCAATGTCCAGTTGAAGCTGCGATTGCTTGATTAAGCTAACCGTATTCAGTAGCGCTAAGTTTCTGTCCAGTCCTTCGTCAATCAAATTGACCAGGGTGGAGTCATTAAAAATCTCCCACCACGATACATCGGCAAAGCTGCTGCTGTCTGCCGCGGTATTATCGCGGAAATCGGCCGCTTCTTCTACGGGCGGCGCTACGTAGTCTTTCTGTATTCGGCAAGACGAAAACCAGAGAGCAGCGCCAAGGATCAGGCCATATTTTAGATAGACTCTAGGCATTCAGAATTTTTGGATTGTTGAAGGTGTTGATGACTCTGAATGCAACGATCACGTAGATAACCGCCAGCCCGATCTGCAGGAGACGTTCCCAAAGCATCGCGCCTGCATTGTCTGATGAAGTGGATATGACACCCATCACCACAAAAAAGGTATTGAAGCTGGTCTTAAAGATGGGAGCGATTGGCTTGCCCGAATAAATCTTGGGGGCAAAGTAAAAAGCCACATTGATGATCAAGAAGATGTACAGCAAATAACTCGGACTAATGACCAAGAGATTGTACACCAGCACCCCGATCAATCCGCCAACGACATTGGCCGCTAAGATGGCTACTCCTTTTTTCGATTGATAAATGAAGGGGTCGAAGCTGAGTATGACAATAAATACCAGCGTGATCAAGGCCACCGAGATATCGAAGAAGTAAACCAAGGTGACCACGGGAAAAACGACGATCAGGCCGTTCAATGCCATTCGCTCCAAGTTCATGTTTTCAAAAGCCTTGGTCTCTTTCTTGTCGGCTGTGGAGTCCTCAGCTTGCGTGAAGGGGAAGAGCAGGTAGGCAATGCGCACGACCACGATGGCCATGATCAAATTGAACAGCATGGATGACAATACAAGGCTTCCCAGCGCATTCGCCTTAAGGCTGATAAAAGGCAGTAAAACGGCCAACATCAAAAACAGCAAGCGGATGGCTTCGGGTATTTTGACCAAGCGAAAAGACCAAAAAATGGATAAGCCCAAGATAGGCAGCACCACCAAGGGATAGTCAATGAGGTGCTTGCCAATGATGCTGCCAAAAAACCCAAGTACGCCGAGACCGAAAACAACGATCACCTCGGTTTTTAACCCCAAGGGTTTTTTCTCGGGAGCTAAGAGGATAAGCGCAAAGATGGCGGTCATGTGAGGAATCATGTATCCCAAGGTCGTAGATCCGACCAGCGCCAGAGTAACGCCAAACACACAGCGCAGTAGCGGCGTGTGCTCCATAAGATCCCTGTAAAATGATTTCACCCTACCTGACATAAGATAAGTATGATAGCACATTGATGCGGACGCTTGCCAGAAAGTTGAGCAACCAGTTGTCGCCCGTGTACACCACTATTTCGGCCTGACTCCCTTGCCTTAGTTTCTTTAGAATGGCCTCGTTTTCTATTTCGATAATCACGGGAAAGCGCTGCGGGTCTCTCAGCCATCCCTGCGTGGAGTTGATCTGTGGTAGACTTCCGGGGTTTGTTTGATCCGTGCTCACACCATAGGCGATGCTCGCTACTTTTCCCTGAAAGACCTCTCCGGGCTCAATGTCAAATATCACGTCCACTTCATCGCCGATGGAAATGTTGGAGATGTTGTTTTCCTTCAAGTCGGCTTGAATCCAGAGGTTGCTGTTCGAAATCAAGGTCACCATCGATTTTCCCGCACCGGCATAATACCCGACTTCCACATTGAAGCTTTCAATCACACCATCAGATGGGGCGATGATAGCGGTATGCTCGAGGTCCCATTGGGCTTTTTCCAATCTATTCAGCACCGATTTTACATCGGGATTGTTCTCATCGGTAGGGCCGAGGGCGGCCAGCTCCTTGTCCAGTCTGGCTTGCGTCGACTTTACCTGTTCGATCGCGTTTAGATACGATGCTTCCGACCGGTCTTTATCTGCTTCGGAAAGGGCGCCTTCGTTTTGGGCGATCACTTTCTGCGTACGTGTCCAGTTTTTTGTGGCTCTTTCCAGCGAGACCTTTGCTTTGCTGACCGATGCCGTAGCCGATTGTATGGCAGATACCCCGGCAGTAATGTTTTGGGTGACTTTTTCAAGATCGCTTTCTGCCATTGCTACCGCAATTTCATAGGGCTTTGGGTCGACTTGAAACAGCGTGTCTCCCTTTTTTACGGAAGTGTGTAAGCCTACATTGACCTGAGTCACGTATCCATTCACCATGGGATCAACGGAGATCAATAGTCCTTTGACTCTCGCCTGATCTGTATTGGGAGTAATCCTGTCGGCGGAGACGTACCACACAAAGAGCAGAAAAGTCAAGACCGCCGTCAGCAGGCTCAACTTCTTTACGGCTTGTCCCTTTTTCTTTTCCGATTTAGCCATTATACCACTTTTATTTTCTTGTAGATATTCTGAATGAGCGAATACATCATGGCCGTAGACCAGCCTATCAGCATGATTCCATTGATGGCTTCTAATCCCGAGAGCAAGCGCCAATCTGATACCAATGTAATTTCACCATAACCCAGGGTGGTAAAAGTCACCATTGAAAAATAGACGGCTTCCGTGAAGCTTTCAAACTGACCTGAGGTTTCGGGTATAAGGTAATAACAAGTCGCCCATACCAAGGCGTGGATGGCATGAATGAGTGTAAAAAACATCATGGACAAGATTAGCACTCTGACAATTGCCCCATTCGTCACCGCTTGATTTTCGCTTTTGGATACTGCGATTTTTCTAATCCAGATTACATTCCCAAAACCCTGAATCAACAGGTTGATGGTAATGATGATGAAGCTGATGCATAGAATGTAGAAAAGCATAACCGCAAAACTCTAAATTTCAAGGGACTTTGCTAGGGTTTTGATGGATAATGTAAGGGCAAAGACTCGGCAAAGAACGGACACTGCGCATTCATTTCAAACGAAAGAATCAAAACCAGTACTCCCTTTTTGCTCGTTTAAGTCAGTTCCCGCTTGTTTGTCAGACCTCAATTCTAGGCCAGAGCTTTATAGATCTTTCTGACAATGCCTTCCGCAACCAGAATACCAATGACCACCACGATAAAGGCGACAACTCCGTGCCATGGTCCTAAAAACTGAACGTGTTCTCCGAATGCATAGTTGATCACCTCTAAGATGAGGAGCTTGGAAACAAACAAGATGGCCCAGGCAGAAACAAAGCGCATGACTTTCGGCATTACCCCCGATTTTTTATTGAAGTAGGCTGCCACCTTATGCTCAATAACCAAGGTTAGTTTTAGCAGCACCTGAAGCAATAATGCTGCAACTAGGGCAATACTAAATAAGTCAATAACCACAAGCTCCCAGAATTCGTTGAATAGCCCAAGCACGACCAGGTCCACCAAAACTGCGACGATGAGTCGATTGAAAAATTGCTGGTGATTGGAAATGGTGTTCTCAATCTGTTTCTTTTTCAATTTGCCTTTTCCCATTTATTCGTTTTTGCCAAATTTAGAGGAATTACGGGCATGTCAAAATTGGGGGATATTACCTCGGGATGACATACCCCGAGGAGCGAGCGGGCAAGCTAAAGAATAGGAGTAGAGTTGATAAGCGCTTCATTTTATCCAGAACTCTATTGTTTTGAGTGTTTGACTATTGGATGGTTCGGCTATGGTGAGTCTGGCTGCGGGATAGCCCGTCTCGGATTCATCAAGTTCAACTATGTATTCCAAATTGTCTTTGTAGTAAGTGCAGGTCTTGGGATTGTAGGTGTGTCCATCCTCGGCCGTCAGGAGAATATCGGGTACCCTAAAGCATGCCAAGTCGCCACCAATCGTTTTAGTTTTTCCTGTTTTTGAACTTAGCGACGTGAAGACGAATGTTGCTTTAATTCCATCACTACCGATAAAACTTGTTTGTATGAATTCCAACTCATACTTGATTGAGTCGGCTACCGCTTCAAAAACATACGCTTTCCCGAGTTCATGATCTTCTCTGATTTCATTCGCCACTTGCGCCTCGAGTCTAAGGCAAAATGCAATGCAGAGGATGAAAAACAGTGGTTCTTTCATTTGTTGATGAGGCTGAACGGTTTTGCCAAGAAACGTGGCCCCAAGGGCATGATTTCCTAATAGTTGTTGTAGCGTGTATTTTTATTTTGAGTAATTTATCTTGTATTCATTCCTGACCTTTTCCCGAGGTATAAGTTCATTACAAATCGTCAATAAACTATCGAATATGGGGTGATATGTATTGTCTAGTCTAAAATGATACATTTCATTCCTAATTTCAATTTCAATGTCGAATTGATCTCCATCAAGGGTAGGCGTTATTAAGTTCGTTGGAATCGTATCCCAAATAACTCCTTCGATAAATTCAATGAGAGTTGAATTATCGATATTTCTGTACGTATGCTTATTTCGAGCCTTTACTATGTCAGAATTTGAAACATAGACAGTCTCGAATAATCTCAATTCTTTATTAGTTATAAAATAGTTGATTGTTACTGGATTGGGCAGTCCAATATATGAGATGTTAACCGCACAATTACTTTGTTGACGATATCCTCCAAAAGAGGTTAGCAGAATAAATACCAGAATTACGGTCAACGGTTTTGTCATACTTCCAATGAGCTACAACGCTAAGCTAAGAAACGCGTCCCGAAGAGGATGTTTTCTTGGTATTGTTGTAAAGCGTTATTTTTATTTTCTTCTCTGTTATTTCCTTTTCTGTCAATGCTATTGGTGATATGAAGATTTTCTGTAAGGCAGTTTTATTTTCATCAAATCCATCATAATCAGTGTCGCCAAATGCAAGTCGCACATTTCTATTTGGCATAATGTAGTGACTTTGCCAATCTTCAATCCAGGCCTCTTCAAAGTTGAAGTTCAGCTTCTTCAATATTTGACGAACTGAAGGAATATTCAAATTATGCCTTATCCAATCATGACTAAAAAAGTCAGACTTATAATCACGATAAAAGTGCCAAACTCCAATCACTATTAAGTTTAACTCTCTAAACTCATTCTCTTCAAAATAAAACTCAATATCGTCAACAAGTAAATATGGACATTTTAATTTATTACTTTCTTCAAAAAATGTCTTCCATTCCGGGAAAACGTTAAGAATGTCGTTTTTACTGTCACCCCATTTAAGCGGGCCTATTTCACCAGTCTTAAGCCAACTATTTAGGTGGATTTTCATTTTTATGCTTTACAGCAAAAGGATAACACGCTCCGGCATGTCTTGAACTTTCACTTCTTCTTTTCGCGCTTCTTTTGATCCTTGTTGATTTTTTCAATTTCGTTCATCGGAACGACAATCAATTCATTCGTTTCACAATTCCACGTGTTCATGTACTTTTCGGAGATAACATTGTGCGATTTCCAACCGGCAAACTCGGAGTAAAGCATGAGGGTGCAGATATCAGTGGCGGTAATGAACTCTCCCGTTTCTTTGGTGTGGCTGTGCATCGCGATTTCTGATTTCGCTCCATTGGGTAAGTTGCCATACTCGATGGGTATGAGGTTGCGGTGCAACATGTTCTTCGATTTCAATTTATTGGTAGAGTCAAACTCCAGCAAATAATCATTTCCGAATATGACCACACCGTTTTGAGTGGGGCCTGTCAGGATGTATACTTTTTTCTCATCTCCATTGATCAGCGGAATAAAATTCGGGTTGGTGTTCTGATAAAATTGATAGAACTCATCCTCGTTTTTCTGAAGATCAATTAAGGCTAGCTTTCTAATTTCATAGAGGTCCTTTTCAGTTGGTGTAAAGTCTCGTTCATCCAGATCTACCGGAGCCGTATTCACATTGTAAGTGCTATCGAAAGAAACGGTTCCGATTACCGTCGGATCTTCAGCTGAAGCGAAGAAGATGCACTTAATGGTATCGCCTTCAGAGTAAGAAAAGTAGCCTCCGATATTGGATCGGTTGGAGTATTTTGCAATGAATAGATCGGTGCCGTACCAAGAGGCCATTTCAGACTTATAGAGGAGTTTTCCTTCTTCGACAATTGGCCGGGCCTTTTCGGTCGGACTTTTCTGTCCAAACGCGCTTAACGAAAAAACGGTAAAGACAATAGATAGTATTCTGATCATAACATGCTGCTGTTGGGTTGCAAAGGTATGTGTTTGATTATTTCTTCGTTTTACTACCGTGAATAGTCTATTGATGATTTGATGACAACACCGCTTCTTTGATCTACAGCAAAACAAACACCAAATCTGCCACCAAGAGCGCTTGAAGGACAAAAACCAAGGTGCCGATGTCTTTTTTAGATCGATACGCGATGAACATAGAAACCAGAGTCAGCAATGGAATGACGATTCCCGATACAAATCTCAAGGACGAAAAAGAACTGTTTTGAGAAGAGACCAATCGATAGCGGTTTATTTCTTTGAATATCCATGAGACTGAGTATTCGATTTTTTCGTCATTCTGAGCCAATGATTTGGCAAAGTCTTCTTCAACGTTAAATTGATGTTCACTCGTAACGACTTTGTATGAAAAGTGGTGGTTTCCGCCTGCATTGTAATAGTGCTGCCGCTCTCTTTCTACCTTGACGATTTCACTGGTTATTACCCTCCCGGGCAAGACGAAGTCGAGGATAAGGGCAACTGCCATCAGCACAAGCAGGGCACTCAAGGATCTGCGGAAATTTTTTGGCGGTTTACTCATTGTTCAATCTTATTACCGTAGTATTTCATCAATATAGATCGAACGGTATTTCTCGGGATACTCAAACTGCACGGGATGAGTGGCATCTTCAAAGAGGAACCATTCTTTTGATGGAGCCTCCAGCGAATCAAAATAGGCTTTGGCCAATGAAGTTTCCGTAAAGTGGTCATTGTCGCCATGCATGATGTAAACAGGTATTTCCCATTTGGGAATATCTCTCATGAGATTTATTTGAAAGCATGTAGGCCACAATAACCGAAACGCGGGAACATCTTGATTGGGGCTTAGCTTCTCGTCGAAGGTCATGCTGTTGTCCAATAAGAGCGCTTTAATACCGCTAAAGTCCGCATTGATTCTAGGCCTTTCGTATTTCGTTACAACGGTTCGCTGCACATTGCAAGCCTCTGCCATTTCTTCATTTGATTTGTTCGGATAAGGTGGTCGTCCTATTTTATTCAATTGTCTGATAGAAACAGTATCATTTTGGCTTTGAGCTTGCGTCATGGCAAAATCATAGGATAGTTTTTCTGATAAAGGCTGATTGGCCATTTGGCCTATCCCGATATACGCATGGAAAAACTCAGGATTTTCCTGAACCATAAAGGCGCTTACAGCCGTGCCCCATGAGGAGCCTTCAATGAAGATCTTCTCCTTGTCAAATTTCTTTCTGAGATAATCAGTAACCAAAAGTCCGTCACTTACAATTTGGTTGAGCGTAATCGTTGAATCAGGAATGTCAGTCGTGTAAGCTATTCCAGCGCCACGCTGCTCCCAATAGCAAACGGTAAATAGATCTTCTAAATCAAATCCATTGATTCTGGAAATAACGGGTGGTACGGCACTTCCCGGTCCTCCATGTACTCGCAGTAATATGGGGTTGCTGACATCTCTTCCTCTTATGGTGATCCGCTGAGGAACTCCATTGACATCAATATTTTCGTGAATTGCGATACTATTTGCGACTATTTCTCCATCCTCATCCAGAAAGGGTTCCTCTTCCCCAGAACTGTTGATTCTTATGGTGATAAGCACGACCACTGCAAAAGCTACAACTCCACCAATCATGTAGAGCAACCACTTCCCGACTTTTTTTAATGCTTTCATAATTTGTGTCTTGAGGTTTGTATGGAAGCCAATTAGTCTACAACGCGATCCACTTCTATTGCACATTTCAAAGATGGATATCCTTCCAATCGGTGGCTCATTTCCAAAAATAGAAAAAACCGCTTTGTCCTGAAGCGATGGAGGATAAGCGTTAAAAGGTCAGGAAGGAACTACCTTTTGGTAAGTCGAAAAGGGAAATAAAAAAGCCACGCGATTTACCGCGTGGCTTCAAATAGAGTTCACCGCTGTTGGGCGATGGGGGATTAACGGATCACCATAATCTTGGATGTAGCGATCAAATCTTCTTTGAAAAACTGCAGGAAATACATTCCTCCCGGTAGATCTTCCAAATTAATCTGTTTGCGGTTGACTGTTCGCACACTCTGTCCATAGCTATTTACCAAGCGTATTTCAGAAAATTCGGTGATGTCAGCATCAATATTGATGAAGCTTTCTGCCGGATTGGGAAAAACACCTACAGACTCAGCCGCCTCGTCACGCACTGAGGTAACGATAGGTTCCAGCTCGAATCGCATCATATCACTTTCCAATTGCACGTTACTGAGACCACACATAAAGTAGACATAGTTGTCAATGATGAAGTTACCCGGCGCCCAGCGACTACTCCCGGGGTGCGAGGTCAATTCAGTCCACTCATCGGTTTCAGGCTCATATTCCCAAAACTCGCCTTGCGGCATAAATGAGTGATTATCCCCGTCACCACTTAGTACATATCCTTTTCCGTTGTAATCAAATTGAGTACCTGCTACACGAGCCTCACCGGGGAAGTCGTTCAGTTGTGTCCACTCATCCGTTGCAGGATCAAACTTGTAGAAGTCGTTCAAAATATTGACGTTGTTGTTCACATTATTTCCATGGCCAAAGCCAACGTAAGCGATACCATCAATACCGAAATAAAAAGGGTGGTGTCTCTCTGGTCCTGGCAAATCGTCTTTTTGCGTCCAAGTATCTGTAGGGATGTCATACTCCCACCAATCGTCTAAGTTGGTTGGGTTGTTTCCTAAACCGATGTAGATCTTATCATCCAATTGGATAAAGGCAGGGTGGTAGCGTGGTTGGCACGGACAGTCGGCCAATTGTGTCCATTCTTCTGTTTCAGTATCATACTCCCAAAGGTCATCGAAAGCCACTCCAACAGCTCCGCCAAAGCCCACATATGCTTTGGTTCCTCGCGAGGTGGCGTATGAGAAGCTACGAGGAGCACCGGGAAAGTCAGGAAGAGTTTCCCAAGAATCAGTCGATGCTTCATACCGCATAAAGTCATCGGATGGCATACCATTCACAGCACCCGCGAGAAGATACCCGTATCCATCAACAGAAAAGGTAATGGGATGATGGCGAGCGTCCAAAGGACCTCCCGGCAATGAAGCCATTGGCTCCCATGTCTGTGCAAACATCAAGTTTGCAGATAAAAGAAGCGCGTAGAATAGTATAAGTTTTTTCATAAAATCATGTGTTTTGCTCAAAGCTATTATTCTTTTTCATACGGCATAAAACCAAAGAAAACCTAGATTGAAACTCTAAGAGCCCCTTGATGTTCAATATTCCATTATAATTGGGACATAAAAATCCGGACTTCAAGTACAATTTGGAGCGTTTTAATCAGCTCGTTATTGGCTTACACCTCTCACATTGAAAAGGGGACAAGTGTTGTTCCTATTTATTGGCGGCGTATAAGTCAGGAGTTACTAAAATTTTAAACAGGAATTCACCATGTTTATCCTTGTAGTAATAACTCATTGTCGTTTCGTTATCCCTATTTATTTTCATATCGGGATTTGTCCTTACGTTGTTTATCAAAGTTGGTCTTAAGTATGTTTCCAATTGGCCGATGTCTGTAGTCGCCTTTTCCATGTTCACCAAAGTGTAGTTGTACTGAAATATATTTTCAGGCAGAGCTACGGCATTGTCAAGCCTGGTTTCTTGATCCACCATTATGGGGCAAGATTTATTGATCTCGCTTGCTGCTTGCATCATGACTTGATCATAAGAAGGTGGTTTGAAGAAAAACTGTTGAACCAAAATAAATATTATTCCACCGGCTATGAGGCCTACGATAGTTTGAATATTGAGCTTTTTCTTTTCTGTTTGTCCCATCATTTCTATTGTTTTTATTGATCTAGCTCACTTGCGTATGCTACTATTTTATCCCAAATGGCGTAGTACTCCAACTCTGTTTTACGATCGCCAATATCCGTATTCATTACCATATATGTGCCTAGAGATTTTTCCTTGTTGAAGTAAAACCAGGTAGAAACGCCCGCATCGCCTCCCGAATGGCCTACGTAGCCCAATGCGCTATGGCCAATGAAAATGGCAGGATCATAATCACCGTCATACGGATGATTGGGGTCACGGCTGCCTTCTTCAAAGTGTTTTTCTTCGAGTTGAGCTTTGAAGTACGCCGCATAACTTTCCTTGCTTAGGATTGTGCCTTCTCCGCGGTAGCCTTTTATCAACTCAGTGGCGTATCTGGCCATATCGCTACTCGAAGTGATCAACATACCATCGGGATAGGTAATGGCGGTGTAAAAGGGCAGCAGGGTAGAATCGCTTCGGTAAAGTCGAGAGTGTTTGGATACGTCTACATCTTCCAACGACCAACCCGTTGAGTTCATCTGCAATGGCTTGTAGATGTGTTCGGTCGTGAATTCGTCAAAGGCTTTGCCCGTGGCTTGTTCTATGATGAAAGCCGCCAAGGTGGCGCCAATGTTGGAGTAGTTGTACCGTTCTCCCGCTTTGAAGTCAATGTAATTGTCGGGCTGGTAATACGCTCCACCTTCTTCCAAATAGCTTTTGAGGTAGGTTTCCATCGGCACGTTTTCCATTGAGGGATTGAGCACTTGTGCGTAATAATCGCTACTCGCCTTTTCAGAACCCCGGTATTCGGTCAGCACCCAAGCATGATCCATATACTGCTCCGTATCGTTAATGCCCGAGGTATGCGTAGCCAAATGCCGTATGGTGATTTTTCCCTCAGGGTGGAAAGGGTTGACCACCTGAAAAGGAAGGTAGTTTTCGATGGGATCATCCAATTTCAATTTGCCCATTTCCTTCGCCTTCATCAAAGCTAGTCCGATAGATGTCTTGGATACGGAAGCGATGTGCTGGATCGTGTTTTCCGTGTATTTCTCTTTGGTATCCATATTGGCATAGCCAAAACCGTGGGTATAAAGTGTTCCTTCTTCATTGGCGATGGCTACCGCGAAACCAATGAAGCCGTTAGCAGTACTCATCGAATCGAGCTCTGCGGTAAGTTGCCTGATGAGTACTTCTTTCTCATCAGACGTTTCGCTCTTGGGAGCTTCGTTCTCGCTGCAAGCGAATAAGGCCATGGCAAGGACGACAAGTAGTGCTTTTCTGTTCATGCTTGATTTAAATATTGATTCCACTCTTCTTTGGTAAATCCATGATTTCCAAAGCTAATTCCTTTTCCAAAATCAGATTCACCCAAGTCGACCAAGGCAATGGAGAAATCCTCCTCAACTTCTATGATGAGCTCAAGTCCGAAGCAAGTCGTCAATTTTACCGTTCCGTCCTTACGGTCAAATAGTATCTCATTGATAAAATGATTGTCTTTGAATCGATTATTGCTGCTGGTCAGGGTCATTTTTTTAAACCCACGTATTTCGATCTCAGAATTTCCTCCTTGATAGCGCGTAATCGTCCCAAAAAACCACTTCCTTCCGGTGACATTTTCGATCGTTCGTCTTTCCAATTTAAGGGTAAGGGGATTCTTTGGAAGATTCTCGACGATGTTCTCGTATTCAACGCTTGCATCATAAATCAGACGATTCAAAATCTCAAGGTTATTTATGTTGAATGTATAGTGCATTTAAATATCTCTCCGTTTCTTTGAGACTCTGAACCCTTAGTTCAGCTCATTGCGCTTATGATTTTATCGAATACAGGAAAACTGCTTCAGTGAAAAGCTGTTTTGAACAGAGTGATGTGGTCAGTTGAAGTTAAGAAGCCAGAGAAGAACGGCTAATCCAAATAAAATTTCTTTACCACTGAACCATAATCCGTTCGGACTTCAAAGAAATAAATCCCGGCAGGCATTTGGTCTATGGCGATGGCCGGAGAGCTGACAGCATTGATGGATTGAACCACCTGTCCGGTAATGGACATTACCCGCACTGCTTGCACATCTTGATATTTGTCGATTTTAAGACTTCTCGATAAGGGATCAAAATAGATGGCCCCGAGATCCAAAGCTTCATTTACCGAAAGGGCCGCCTGACATTCCTGCACCTTTTCGTAGATCAACTCCTCGGATTCTGAAGTGAAGATTCTCTCCGTAATGCCATCGGGACAAATTTTGAATACGATGGGGTAGCCCGTTATGTTGTAGTCTTCAAATACACCACGATCGGGGTCTTCCACGTCAAAAATCGGGAATGGAGTTCCATCCAACCAATTACCTTGCGTAACCCAAGGTGGCCCGTCGCCGATGAAAGCCGCGTGCGAGTTCCATTGATCGTGCTCCAAGGCCAACACCACTAATTCATCGGTTCCTTCAGGGCCGTAAGCGTTGTAAAGGTTTTTTAATCGGTGCGTTTGGTGGAAGTTCCAACAGGCGGGACAGTGCGCGGCAAAAATCTCAAGGATGACCGTCTTTCCGTCCTCCAAGTAAGAATAGAGGTTGTGCTCCGTTCCGTAATAGTCGGTCAAGGTAAAGTCGGGCGCAGTGCTTCCGTCGGGAAGCTGTCCGAACAGGCTCACCTGAATCAACATTGCAAACGCGATTAAAGATTTCTTTAACATCTGCCAAAGGTACTGTGAATGATTGCTTCGTTACAATACTGGGAGTTTATAAATCAAGAGATATTGGTTTCCTTTCTTCTTGATGGAGAGCCTTTCAGCGTTTACCTCACACTCCTTACTTGCTCGAATTTGATACCCAACGTACGCTCGTAATTCTTCAGAGCCTTCACTTCATGGTGGTTCACAAAGCACATGGAAACCCCTTCTTTTCCTGCACGTGCAGTACGTCCGCTTCGGTGAGTGTAGTACTCATCGCTTTCGGGTAGTTCGTAATGCGCTACGAAGGACAGATCGGAGATGTCGATGCCTCGAGCCGCGAGGTCTGTCGCTACGAGCACACGGAGCGATTCATTCTTAAAAGCCCGCATCACCTTATCGCGTTCTTTCTGGAAAAGGTCGCCGTGGATGGCTTCCGTAGCAATGTTCTTTGCGATCAACTGTTGTGAAAGCTTCTTGGCCGTGGCTTTGGTTCGGCAAAAAATCACTCCTCGGTTTTCTTCCTCTGATTTCAAGAAGAGCTGAAGCGCGTAGAGTTTGTCTTCGTCATCACAGACTTGGTATTGGTGGGTGATGTTCTTGTTGACCACATCTTCTTGGCTCACCTCAATACGCTCAGCATCGGCTGAAAGGTGTTTTGAAATGATGAACTGAATGCCATCGGGAATAGTGGCCGAAAACAGCCATTTGTTCTCAACCACAGGAAGAAAACTTAGAATTTCGTTTAGCTCGTCTTTGAAGCCCATACTGAGCATTTCATCTGCTTCGTCGAGTACTACGGTTTTTACATAACTCAAGTCTACTGCGTGCTTTTTCACCAAATCAATCAATCGCCCCGGTGTGGCGACTACAATTTGTGTAGGCCGCTTTAATGCGGTAATCTGTCTGTCGATATGCTCACCACCATAAACGGCTTCAGCAAAGATCTTGTCGGTATACTTCGTGAATTTGAACAACTGCTTGGCCACTTGCTTAGCCAGCTCGCGTGTAGGGCAGAGGATGAGACCTTGTACCGCTTCCATTTTGGGGTTCATCTGCGCCAATAGCGGAAGTCCGTAGGCTGCAGTTTTTCCTGTGCCCGTTTGTGCTTGCGCTACCATATCGGTAGATCCCGCCATCAAAATAGGTATCACCTTCTCTTGAATAAATGTAGGCTCGATGATATTTAATTCGGCGAGGCCTTTAACGTAGTTGGAGCCAATGCCCAGTTCTTGGAATTTTTTCAAAACAGATGCGATTAATAATCGCGCGAAGGTACGGGAAAGTTAGTCGGAAAGGGTTGAATCGGATTTACCAAGCCGAAGATGGATGCAATCGAATTATGGGCTTAAGATTCTCCTCCCTTTATTTCTTCCTCAGCTTCAATTCATGCGAATATCCCCAAATCAAGTACGTACTAACAAGAATCCATATTACTAAATCAGACAAAGAAAATCTGCCATTTTTAATTGTATTGGCAATGACGCCTATCACCACAACTAGACAAATTGCTTTGGTAATCGGCCGCTTTTCGAAGTAATCCGATGCTTTGCTTAAAAGTCCTTGTTTCATTTTCTCCGGCATGCTCAATTCAACCTTTGCGCAAAATCTTCTCCATCTTCCTTCCCTTTGCCAATTCATCGACCAGCTTGTCGAGATACCTTGCTTTTCGGGTAATCGGATTTTCTAATTCTTCAATTCGGTAGCCACAAATCATTCCTTTGATTAATTCAGCGTTAGGGTTCATATTGGCGTTTCCATAGAAGGTCTCCATATTCACTTTGGCATCCATTAATTCACGGAGTTTTTTTTCGTCATATCCCGTTAGCCATTCTATTGCTTCGAGAAGCTCTGCTTCGGTGCGTCCGTGTTTTTCTATTCTGCTTACGTAGTGGGGATACACTGATGCAAAGCTCATTTTTGCGATGCGTTCGTTGTGTTCGGCAGTTGCTTTCATTGACTGATTATTTTGACGATTCGGTTGTAAAAGATCTCCGATAGATTCCAGTTGTAGCCTTCAAAATACGTAGGTCCTGTGAATTGCACAACTACTGCATCAATGTCGTTGTGGTACTCTGCGATGCTCTGATAGCCAGGTATAAGCCCGGTGTGATTGTACACATAGATAGAGGAGTAGATCTCTTGCTCCCCTTCGTCAAACAATGATCCATCATTCAGTGCTCGCAAGAATATCCCTACATCTTCGGCGGTAGCCAACATACCTTGATTGTCGGTTTTTAGGTCAGGTGGATACCCCACATGGTAGCCGCTCATCACATCGTCAATATTGACCTGACCAAGTGAAGCAAACGTGTTTTTGAGCTTTAGTCGGTCTAGGATTTCCATTTGAATATAGTCGAAGTGGGGATAGCCTAATACTTCGTTGATGATTTCTGCAAGTAGCAAATAGTTGGTATTACTGTACTCATAGCCCGAGTCGGGTTCGAAATTTGCGGGTAAGTCAAGAACCAGTTCCAAGTTCTCCTGATTGCTCTCTTTCGGAGCCGACCAATAATTGTAGGTATCGGTAAAGTTGGGAATGCCACTTCGGTGTTGCACCATCATTTTTAAGGTAATGGTTTCTGCATTTTCAATTCTGCCGATCAGTTTGGGCAAGTAATAAGCCAAACTACTGTCCAACGACAAGCGGCCATCGTATGCTAATTTGGCAACAGCCACGGAAATATAAAGCTTGCTGATGCTGGCTATCTTGAATAGAGCATGAGAATCGGCAGGGACTTTGTTTTTTTTATCCTTCCAACCGGCTGCGTAGAATTCGGGTTCCTGACCTGCCTTGTCGATGTAAAGCACCATCCCGTCAAAACCATATTCGATTGCTGTATCCATTTGCTCCTGCACTGAGTCGGGAAGAGGAATAATCCATGCTTTCACCAAAACCCACGGAACGAAGTAGAGTGAAATTGCCGTTCCGACGAGTAAGACAATTCTGAAAATAGTTTTGGATTTTTTCTTAGCCGTGGTCATTCTTCTGGCAGATTACTTTTTTTTGGCTTATTCACCAATTTGTAGATGATAAACAGAGGGATCAATGTTACGAGTCCCACTGTATGTGCCAGTAGACTATAAATCACGACTCCCACCATAAACCCAATGATGAAGGCATTCGTGATCAGATTGGACTTTTCTCTTTTCGTCTTCTCCGACGAGTCATGGTTTGAGGGTCCTGAGGCGTCCTTTACTTGCATTTTATGCTTTGCTTCTAATTTTTAAGTTAAGAGGAGTATCAATACTCTCCAATACCATTTAGAGCGTACTATCAAATTGGTATTGTTCCTCAAAATTAATCGAAATGGGGAATCTCTCCATCGCATAGCTGCCTTTTTAAGACTTACCTTCGCCACGGAAATAAAAAACCGTTTATGTCTTTCAGAGAGTTGGGGCTTGCCCCGTTTTTGATCAAATCCATCGTTCAACAATCTTACACCAAACCCACTCAAATTCAAGAGAAGGCGATACCCGTTATTTTACAGGGCAAGGATGTACTTGGTATTGCACCTACGGGTTCTGGAAAGACAGCAGCCTATGCATTGCCTATTTTGCAAAAGCTGAAAGGCAAAACCACGACTAAAAACAGACACATCAATGTGTTGGTGTTGGTTCCTACACGCGAATTAGCGGGTCAGGTTGAAAATGTATTTCGATCTTTTTCGGATGATTTACCTTTTCCATTTAAATCCTTGGCAGTCTTTGGTGGAGCTTCCATCAATCCGCAAATGATGGGGATGCAAAATGTCAATGTATTGGTGGCCACACCGGGTCGATTGTTGGAGCTGTCAGAATCAAATGCCATGCACTTTGACGACTTGAGCACACTCGTGTTGGATGAGGCAGACAAGATGCTCAATCTCGGATTTAAAAAGGAGATGGATCGCATTTTTGAGTTATTGCCCGCGAGGCGTCAAAACCTTTTGTTCTCTGCTACTTTAAGTCCCGAGGTGCAATCGGTGGAACGGGTATTATTGAAAAACCCCACCGTCATCAAGATCGAAGCTGAGAAAGAGACGGTAGACTTAATCAATCAAGTAGGCTATTTCGTGACACCCGAAAAGAAGGGGCCGCTACTGCGTCACTTGATTCTAAGCAATGATTGGAAACAAGTTCTGGTCTTTACTTCTTCTGTTTATCAAGCCGATTTGGTAGCTGATAAATTGCAGCGCAACGGAATAGATGCCCGGGCTACACATAGCAAGAAAAGCCAAGGAAGTAGGAGAGAAGCTCTGGCCAAATTCATCTCGGGAGATTTACGCGTATTGGTGGCTACGGATTTACTTTCCAGAGGAATTGACATCAACTTTTTGCCACATGTGGTGAATTACGAATTGCCGCGATCACCGAAAGACTTCGTTCACCGAATTGGTAGAACGGGCCGCGCCGAGAATCCCGGTGATGCTATTACTTTCGTCACCGAAGAGGACAAACACCACTTCCGAGTCATCCAAAAGAGAATGAAACGCTGGGTCAATATGATCGATGCGGAGAGTTTGGATTTGAAGTGATTCGTTCACTTCGAGTGAATTTTCACATTGCCTTAGCGATGGGGTAATTTGTATCGAGAATTCTTTTAACGCGATAAATTACTTCGAAATGGTTCTCGATGCATTTTCTGATTCCTACGTCATCACAAAATACTCGAACTGACAAACCTGAACGCTTTTTAAAAATCCTTTTAACCTTACAACTTCATCACATTGAATGTCTCCCGTCTTTCCTTGTCTACCAAAACCTCCACAAAGTAGGTCCCGGGATTACCGGTAAGCTTAAAACTCAGGATATCAGCTAAACCAAAGTTGTGTTGATTGATCAGGCGACCGGTCAAGTCGTAAATACGCACTTCTATGTTGTCGTAGCCTTCGCCGAGCGTCAGGGTCAAGTCCTGAGAAGTAGGGTTGGGGAAGAGCTGAAATCCCCCCGTGCTTTCATTGGTAAATGCCACCAACTCACTCGACGATTCCGTACCATCAAAGTCTACTTGCGTCAGTTTGTAATAGCTCAAACCCTTCAAAGGATCGCGATCCAAGAAAGTGTAATTAAGCACCGTAGAAGAATTTCCCGCGCCACTCACCGTGCCAACTGTTTCGAATTCAAGTCCGTCTTTGGTTCGCATGAGAAGGAATCTATCATTGTTAATTTCTGAGGCTGTAGACCAAGCGAGCAAGGCATCTCCGTTGTGCTCACGAACCCAGAAATCCAGCAGTTCGATGGGAAGAGGGTTTGCACAATCGGCGATGGCGTTGACTTGGTAAACGGTGGGGTCGGTAAAAACATCGCCCGAAACACTGTAGTCAAATCCCATCCAACGTAGATTCTGAACTGCAGGGGTACCGACAAGATCATATCCTGTATATGTTATTTCTCCTCCTGCTGTAGTTGATGGATAACTTGGAATAGTTGGTACACCACCTCCTAATTGAAAACTTCTCAGTCGACAGCCCGTCCCTCCGGTGAGGGTAACTTCCAGTTGCATACTGTTTCCAATGTTCATGGGAACGGGAGGCGTAAAGAGATATTCCTGTTTTGCGTTATCGTTGGCGGGGATTGTCAAGTCAATGGTTCGCACTGTGGTCGCAGATGACGCTAAGGTTAGATTACGTCCGGTAACGGTATAGGTGCACGGACCTGGTGAATTGATGAATTTTGAAACGATATCGACACTATGCCATAAGCCATTGTCTATATTGGAATTGAAGTCCATTGTAGCCGTTCGAGGACCGGATAAGTCATCTGCAGGTCCGAGTAGAGTCGGTCCAACGTCCGTTTGTGGAAGCGCGACGGTAGAAACATCTTGAACGTAATAGGATGTATTACTAAAGAGTGGAGGAGAGGTAAAGGTACTACCCATTCCTACTAGATTTGTGGTAGCGAGGTCATCATACCACAGGTATGTGCCAGGTCCGGGAAAGGTAAATGTCACGGGCAGTCCCGGACAAAAATACGCACTACCTAGGGTGAAGAAGAAGCCGGGCGGAGTGATGAGCTGCTCTACATCGTCAAAAAGGAAAGTGGAAGTAGCAGATCCATCTCCACTATTTCCAAGGTCAAAGAGGAATGTGAGTCGATTATAGGCATCGGGTGCGAGCTGATATACAAAACAAAGCGGTTCCCATTCTCCCGATACGGTCGTAACGGCTACAGCGTCAATATCCGGCTGTCCCGTGTCGGTATCTTCTATTCTCAGAGTTACATTGGTACCTACGGGAGCATCTGTAAAGACATTCATACAAATAATCGGGTAGGCGTCAAAGTTTAAATTGACGGGAAGGCGCACAAAAGCTCCTGCTTGGTCAGAACCAGGGTGACGCACAATTTGACCCACGGTGGCACTCGTATTGAGCCCACCGATTTGTGGGTTTGGAATAACGGTAGCAGCGCCGAAATCTAAACCATTAGCTCCACCAAAACCTCCGCCTAAAGAGCCGAAGTTACTGTCATCAATTTGGTTTCCTGCATTGTCGACACCTTCAAAATCCAATGGTAGTAAGACTTCATTTCCTGTTAGGACAACCGGTTGTTCTATATCGTCAAAATAGTAGGTTCCGTTTCCTGAGATACCCAAGTTGAATAGAAAAGTCAAACGCGTGAAATTAGTAGGGGCGCCCGGGGGATCAAAACAAAGGGTTTGCCAACCTCCTGAAACTGTGGTAAGCTGAGATATTTCAACAAAGGCGCCACCATCTTCCAATTTTAGTACTACCGGAGTGCCGACGGGAGCGGTAGTGTAAACTTTCATGCAAATGGTAGACGTGGCGGAGAAAATAAGCGGTGCGGAGAGATCCAGAAAGGCTCCCGCAAAGTTTGTGGCAGGTGTGCGAACCATTCGTGCAACCTTGACGCTATTATTGTCAACATCTACAAAAGGATTGTCTATTACTGTTGCAGTTCCACCACCAAAACCTGTAAAATTGGCTGTCGTTACGACCCCTCCTTCGAAATTTATTGGCAAAGTCACAACTTGACTATATGCAGATGCATGAAATAAAACCAATACGACTAGTGGGTAAATGTATTTCATTGTGGGAAGTGTCTAGTTGACACTAATGTAGGTATAATAGTAATGGAATGGTTATGTTTTTATTCTGCAATGGTGGTATCCTACCTAAAGAATAAAACCTAAAAGCATTTGTTTGCAGTCGTATTTCAGTTCGTAAAACCAATAAAACTGATATTCATACTGATGCCAATGAAGCACTCCTAAAAAGCCTACTGCTCAATCCCAAATTTCACATAGATCGAAGCTTGGAGTTTGATCTTTTTGAATTGAAGTAGTACTTTATTCTTGCTCTCTTGGCGTCCTTCCAAATTAAACTGAATAACTTCTAAATCCTGTATTTGAACGTTTGAATACCTGTCGTCTCTGACACCTTCATAGGTCTCTTTTACAACCAGTGCCTTACCTGTTTTCTCTCCTATAGCTGCCAGTAGGTAATCAGCTTTGTCTTTGGCCGCTTTAATCGCCATGATGTGCACTTCTTTTTTGAATTCCCTGATTTTAGAATGACTCACCTTGGAGATGTTGGCATCATCTATTTTCAATTCGTCCAGTTTCTCGAACACACGACCGACGGTGGAAGCGCTATCTACCATCAAAAGGTAATTGGCTACAGAGACTACTTCCTTCTTCGACCATTTCACGTTAATGTAATCGGCGTTGGCATCAGACAGGAAAAGATTGTCAGTAGAAACGCCTATTTCCTTCAAGGCATCCTTGAGTTGTCCTTCCTGTTCCTCTACCGTTATTTGATCTCTTCCTGATGGCCGCTCGCGAAGTGTTATGGAAATATAGATTTCATCCGGAATCACTTCCTTTTCGGCTGTTCCCGTAACTTCAATATAAGGATTTTCTATCTGGGCATTCGTTGTGTTTTGACCAAATGCGCATGCGCTAAAAAGAAGGAGCAGAGTGGCCGTTTGAAGTATTTTCATCTTTTTCAGAGTTTAAGGATAAATACAAAAAATCGAATTTAAGTTTTCCTTTCAAAACCGAATACACTTCTTGTTTTGGCAAATGATAGTTGTCCAAGCCCATACTGGTCAAGCATGGACTTGGATTTACCTAATCTCATCTCTAATAAGACAGTTTTACAATTTCTTCGATATCCTCGGGTTGTAGTTTTTTGTGCTCGCCCAGTCCTTCCCAACCGCGATCCTTAAATCGTTTGGAGATTTCTTCAGCGGTGCCTTCGTATCTTTCCGTGTACTTAGAGAGCTTGGTATCAATCCCAAGGCCGTTGAAAAATGCCTCTGTTTTTTCAATGGCTGCTTTCGCTTTATCCTCGAGAGAGCCTTCAGTTATGTTCCAAACCCTCTCGGCATATTGCGCCAGCTTTTCCTTTTTTGACTCAAAGTTGAATTGATAATGACCCGGTGCAATGATGGCCAGTGTTCTGGCATGATCGATACCGTAAAGTGCGGTAAGCTCATGCCCCATTGCATGTACCGCCCAGTCTGTGGGAACTCCTTTTTGGATCAATCCATTGAGCGCCATAGTACAGCTCCACATAAAGTTGGACGCTGCAGTGTAGTCGTTGCGATCTTTCAATATTTTGGGTGCTACCTCTATAAGCGTTTGCAAAATGCTTTCGGCAAATCTATCCTGCAGATGTGCGCCGGCAGGGTAGGTGAGGTACTGCTCCAAAACGTGTGTAAAGGCATCCGTAATTCCATTGGCAATCTGTCGGTGAGGTATGGATTGTATCACCTGAGGATCTAGAACCGAAAAAACAGGAAATAAACCTGCGCCACCCATGGTTCGTTTCTCTTTGGTCTCTGCTCGGGTGATTACCGCCCCTGAATTCATTTCTGATCCTGTGGCGGGCAATGTGAGCACCGCACCGAATGGCATCCCTTTTAGCGTCGGAATGTTCTTAGCGAGAATTTCCCAAGGCTCATCGCCATTGTAGAGGGCCGCAGCCGAAAGAAACTTGGTACCGTCTATCACCGAACCGCCGCCCACGGCCAGCAAGTAAGTGATGTTCTCATCCTTGATCACCTGAAGTGCATTTAGAAGGATATTGTATTCGGGATTGGCAGGAATACCGCCAAACTCGAACACTTTATGGTCACTCAAGGCACCCATCACCTGTTCGTAAATCCCATTGGTTTTAATGCTTCCGCCACCGTATAGAACGAGGACCTTAGCCTCTTGAGGGATTTCATTTTTTATGTTTGCTATCTGACCTTTTCCAAAGAGAATTTTGGTCGGGTTCTTAAATTCAAAATTGTTCATTTGTGTTTTTATTCTTTTGAGTGATTAGGCATCTTCAAGATAACAATAACCGATGTCATTTGATTAAAGTTTAACCTGTAAAATTGGACCGTAAGCCTTCTTGGCACTTTCTGCCTGCCGGACACTGGTCATTTCAGGGTATAGAATACTATTGGGTACCATAATCTGATGGATTCGCTCTAAGCAATGACTACTTCTACCACCAAACAATAAAAAATTCGGAGTAGGAATCACCGTCCTTTTGCCAACACAATCGGGCTTGCTTTTCGCTTAAGCTTTTGACGAGGGCTTCTTCGACATCTTTAAATTCTGCCCAAATCTTGTTGTCGCTGGGATCCATTCCCCATTCTTTTTTTAAGGGAATATGATAGGTCCTTGACGGATAGTCCAAGCCAGCGAATGTCTTCCAATTCAGGTAATAGCCTTTTACCGCTTTCGCATAAGCGGGGCTCAAAACTTCCTCGTATTCGTATGGAATATACAGTGAAGCCAAGAGGCAGAGCGCTTGAGATACTTGGTCTAATTCTATCTCATGGAGCCTGGTTTTGACATGTGGGTGGTAAAGAAGAGGAAATTGTTTTCGCTTCAATTTTTCCAATTTTTCTTTTAAAGAATCGTTCCTATTCGGACCAATCCAGTTTTTGATTGGTTCATCAGAAATGTTTGGGTCGAAAAGGTAAAACTTGTAGGCCAACTCCAAATGGATAAATTGATTGGTATCAATCTCTCGGAGTATAAAGTCAAGTTCGCCTACGGTTCTTCTCTCTTCAATGATCTGAATATTTTCATCGATCAGTTCGAAATTGGATGATGCCTTGATTAATCTCGAAACAATTTTTTCTGCCAAATGTCCAAGCCTTACGTTGGCCGGCAATGGAAATTTAACAGGCGATTCGAGATTTATTCCGGACAAATGAAAAGTCTTAAACCCCGTGATGGAAAAGTCCAGACTCTCCGCTCTTAAAATGGATGCAATTCTAGACTTGGCGTTCATTTTTAACAGTTCTCTCTGAGTCGATTTCGGGTGTTTTTTAGATATCTATTAGGAGGCTTTTTATTCCAAACTGAAAAGTAAACATAATTGAAAGAAGTATAGGTCGGGTAGGCTAGGGGCCAACTCGAAAAGTTTAGAGACGAGCCTTCAAACTTAATGACCCCATCAATCACTACGGGGTAATAATCGTCATTCTATAGTTAGTGGGCATGCAAAAAGGTCTCTGGTTGGTCAGAAATAGCGAGATCCGATAAGAAGTCAGATATCAGAAAGTTTGTGAATTTCTTTGATGATAAACAACATCTGGGGCGTGAAGAAACCCTTGCGGAAAACCCTATTATTACACTTTAACCATTGTTAGTCAATCATTGACAGAAACCATTGGATTTGAATTCGGATAAATCTACGGAATTCACTCTTCTTTGTGTGGCTATGTGCGACTGGTAAATGCAACCTTAAGAAGAATATAGATGTCAGAATCACGTCAACTCGCCGCCATAATGTTTGCAGACATTGCAGGCTTTTCAGCCATGATGCAAACTGATGAAAAGCGAGCTTTAGCTCTGCGGCAAAAGCTGAAAGATAAGCTCGAATCTGCCATAGAAAAGTACGATGGAAAAATCGTTAAATGGATGGGCGATGGAGTGATTTGCACCTTCAACAGTGCCGTTCAGTCAATTCATACCGCCATTGATGTGCAAAGAGCCATGCTCCAAGATCCGGTAGTTCCGATGCGGGTTGGCATCCACCAGGCCGATGTGATTTTTCACGATGGCGACGTGCACGGAGATGGGGTCAATATTGCTTCGCGCCTCGAATCCTTTGCCACAATAGGCAGCATATTCATTTCCTCCAAAGTTCAAGATGATCTTAAGAGCCAGAGTGATATCGAGACGGTTTCTCTGGGCAAGTATCTCTTGAAGAATATGGAAGAGCCGGTGGAGATATTCGCCGTAAGCAATGAAGGCTTAGTGGTTCCTGCGAACAAGAAACTCGAAGGAAAGGGAATCAAATATGTCAGTGACAAAATCTCCATCAAAAAGCGGACACTCCTATTGAGAATCGCGATTGTCTTGGCGATACTGGCGGTGTCGGGCTATTTCCTGATTCCGCCTTACCTCAATAAATTGAACGCCCGTAATACTTTGCTCCCCGCCATTCAAAAAATAGCTGAGGACAATTTCTACGTTCCGACTTCAGGCTTCGACATGGCGATAGAAGCGGAAAAATACATTGCTGAAGATTCGGCGTTAATAAAATTATGGCCGCGCCTGGCTACTACCATTTCTATAGAAACTGTTCCATCGGGGGCAGAAGTTTTTTGGAAAGACTATGATAAACCCGATGACGAATGGAGATCAGCCGGCTCCACTCCTCTCGAGGATCTAAAATTACCACGTGGTTACCTCCGCATGGAATTCAGAAAAGACGGATACCAAACCGTTGAGTATGCAGGCCCATGGGCCAAGTCCATCGGGCCGCAGATAGATACGGTAAAACTGGATGCATTGGAAAGTTTGCCAAAAGATATGGCACGGATTCCCGACAATGAAGCTCGTATGTACATAGTAGGCCTTGAGCAAACAGGCGGTAATGAAATAGAAGAATTTTTGATGGACAAATTTGAAGTGACCAACAAAGAATTCAAAGAATTCGTGGACGCCGGTGGCTATGCCGACACAAGTTTTTGGAAACACCCCTTCTATGCTAAAGGGGTTGAATACACCGCTGACGAGGCCATGGCAACATTCATCGATAAAACAAACCAACCCGGGCCTGCCAATTGGGAAGCGGGCACCTATCCCGATGGCATGGAGAGCCACCCGGTGACAGGCATTTCTTGGTACGAAGCGGCTGCCTATGCCGTCTTTGCCAAAAAGAAACTCCCCACCATTTACCATTGGAGTGTGGTGGCGCATACCAACAGAACCCAGTATATCGTTCCGCTGAGCAATTTCAACGGAAAATCAACCGTTCCCGTTGGCAGCCTCAGTGGTTATAGCGCTTTTGGTGTGTACGACCTTGCGGGAAATGCACGAGAATGGTGCATGAATGGAAGCGATATCAAAGGCCAGAATTATATTCTTGGTGGCGGGTGGAATGATCCCACCTATGCATTTAACGACAGCTATACCCAATCGGCCATGGATAGAAGTGTGGCCAACGGTTTCCGCTGTATGAAGCTTCTTGAAGGCGAAACGGCTGTGTCACAACTCACGGCAGATGTCGCTCCATTGTTTCGGGATTACTCCTTAGAAAAACCGGTAGACGACAAGACTTTTGCACTTATACTTAACCAATTCATCTATGATAAAACCCCTTTAAATCCTACCATTGAGCAGACGATCAATGGAGAAGGCTGGAAGGCTGAGAAAATAGTCTACGATGCGGGATACAACAATGAGGAGATGGAAGCATGGCTTTATTTGCCAGAAAAGGCAGAAGGACCATATCAACCCATTGTTTTCTTCCCAGGTTCGAATGGTATCTACTCCACCCAATATGACCCCGAGTATGCACCACGCCTTATGAGTTTTGTGATGAAAAGCGGACGTGCACTGGTGGTACCGATTTTCAAAGGAACACATGATCGCCATGACGACTTGAAATCAGACCTTCCCGACGAAACTGTATTCTATAAGGATCATTTAATCATGTGGGGCAAAGAAGTACAGCGAACGATTGATTATCTCGAAACGAGATCGGATATACAAGCAGATAAGATCGGATATTTAGGTTGGAGTTGGGGTGGCTATATGGGTGGAATCATGCCGGCTATTGATAAAAGAATCAAAGCCAGTGTACTGAATGTGGGTGGTATGGTGATGAATAAATCACTCCCTGAAGCTGATCAGCTCAACTACCTGCCTCGTGTTACTCAGCCTACGCTGATGCTAAACGGCAAGCACGATATGTTTTTTCCTGCAGAAACTTCACAGAAACCCATGTTTGAATTTCTGGGCACCCCAGATGCGCATAAAAAACGCATTGTTTATGAAGCAGGACACCTTGTGCCCCGTGTGGGTTTTATGAAGGAGTCACTAGCCTGGTATGATCGCTATTTGGGTGAAGTGAAGTGAGATTGATAAATTCAAAAAGAGACTAATTCATGATTAAGTTCTTCCGCACCATCCGCCAAAACCTTCTAACGCAAGGCCGCGTGACTCGTTATGCTACCTATGCCATTGGCGAAATTGTCCTGGTGGTGATTGGAATCCTGATCGCTTTACAGATTAATACTTGGAACCAAGACAATCAGCGCGCTAAACTTGAGAAGGGTATTCTGATCGAAATCGACAACAACCTAAAGGGAGACCTCATTGATGTACAGGACGAAATAGCAAGCTTTAAAACCATATTGCGGGTTGATTCTGTGCTTATCGAACATTTTCGGGCAAAACGTCCCTTTAATGATTCCATAGCGGCCTATTTGCATATTGTTGCTATAAGTCCCCATCTCTCGCCAGGTCAAAATGGATATAAGCTTTTGGAGTCAAAAGGAATAGACATCATTTCCAACGACTCTCTTCGCATGATGATCTCAAATCTCTACGAGCGGAATTATTCCTACTACATGACATATGCAGCTGAACGCTTTGATATGCTCCGATTCCAAATACACCCATATTGGACTGATCAATTTTTCATTGAAAAGTATGAGAAATGGCCTTACAGTAAACGGGTTGCGATAAATTATGATGAGCTGCTGGATGACCCGCAGCTCATTGCAAGGTTACAAAACAGTTCGTACCAGGCTTCAATCATGTTGAGCAAGTCGCTCCACCTGAATAGGCAAATTGAAACCGTTCGAGAAGGTATCCGGGATTTTTTAGAAGATAACTAATCAAGTAACAGCCAAACATGTTAAAATTCTTCCGTAAAACTCGCCAAAACCTGCTCGCCCAGAACCGTTTTACACGCTACCTGGTGTACGCTCTGGGTGAAATTTTTCTTGTGGTAATCGGAATCCTGATCGCACTGCAATTGAACAATTGGAACGCAGAGCAGAAAGCAGCGAAAGAGGAATTAAAACTTTTGCAGGAAATGCGCCACAATCTGCACAGCGATTTGGAAGATTGCTATTGGAACATCAACAAGCAAGTGGAGCTGAAATACTCCAATACCGCTGTTTTGAGGCATCTCGAAGACGGTACCTCCTTGACTGACTCATTGCGTTTTCACTACGGTAACTTGATCTATTCCACTACCCAAAGGCGAAACATGTCGGCTTACGATCACCTAAAAGCCAAAGGAATAGACCTGATTCAAAACGACAGCTTGCGAAGAAACATCACCGTCGTCTATTCCGAACGGTACTATTACATCGAACGGCAAGAGTTGGAATACGACAATGTCTACCAAATGAATGAGGTCATTCCGCAGCTCAATGCCAAAGTGATTTTAGACGAAGGTTCAAATACCGGAATGCCCATCAATCTTTCTGATTTAAAAGAGGATGAAGCATTCAAGGGAACCCTTCGAATGAATGCAAAAGTTCGGCAGTCTATGAGCAATCGGTATTCGCGTTTATCCGAAGATTTGAAAAATCTAATTGCTCATATCGATCAAGAATTGAATGATAGAAAATGAGCGGGTTTTTTAGGGAGATCCGTCAATTTCCAGTCGATCGAAGCCTGGCTATCCGAGGTAATTGGCAAGCCATTGATGCCATTATCGTTGATCTCATCCACATTTTCACCATCTTAACGCCCATCAATCATTTTAAACCTAATTGAGTATGACCTTGAGTCGTAAGGAAATCGCCGCTGCCCGCGAAGTGTACGAAACGTATTGGGATAGCTACTTCATTTGGAATATGGAAAAATTCGGGAGCTTAATTGACACCGAATTTACCATGATTGGAACTTCCGAAAGTGAAGTGAGTTTTGGGAAAGCAGGCACGCTTGAAATACTGAAGGCTCAACAGAATGAAGTTGCTGGAAAAGCCGAAAAACGCAACAGGCAGATCAAAGAAATACCTGTAGGTGACATGCTACAGATTATTGAGTTCTGTGATATCTATGTTCTGATTGATGCCGAATGGACCTTTTACTCAAAGTTCCGCCTATCCACTCTTCTGCACCAAACCACAGATGGCTGGAAGGTTTTGCAACAGCACGGTTCGGTACCCGATATGCGTGTCGAGGAAGGCGAAACAATCGCCGTCGATAAAATTAGGAAAGAGAATGTCGAGCTCCGCGATGCCGTGAAAAGGCGCACAATTGAATTGGAGAACAAAAGCCGTGAATTAGAGATTGAAGCTGCTTTAGAAAGAGTGAGAAGCCGCAGCATGGCCATGCAAAACAGTGATGAGCTCAAGGCGGTGATTAAAGTTGTTTACGAGCAGCTTAGTAACTTGAATATCAACCTCGATCACGCGGGTTTTGTTGTTGACTATTCCCCACACGACGATTGGCATTTTTGGATTGCCGATGACCGGGAAATTCCATCGAAAATCACACATCCCTATTTTGAGTCTGTTTGGGCAAATCAATTTAATGAAGCCAAAAAGAATGGGGCAACCCATTTTGTGACCCAGTTAAACTTTGAGGAAAAGAACAAATTTTACAATGAGCTTTTATCACATGTTTCCGGATTAACCGAAACATCCAAAGAGTTTTACCTAAGTTGCCCCGGACTGGCTGCAACTACCGTGTTGTTCGACGATGTTTCCCTTTACATCGAAAACTTCTCCGGAATCCCATATAAGGAAGAAGAAAATGAAATAGTGTTGCGGTTTGGGAAGGTCTTTCAACAGACCTACACCCGTTTTCTGGATCTGCAAAAAGCAGAAGCTCAGGCGAGAGAGGCCCAAATAGAAACTGCCCTCGAGAAAGTTCGCTCCCGAACCATGGGGATGCAGAGATCTGAAGAATTGGCAGACGTAGCATTTGTGCTCTTTGAACAACTTAGAGGATTGGGGGGAAATCTTTGGGGGACAGGATTTGGATTGTGTGAGAAAGACAGAGATAAGGATTCCTTCTGGTTTGCAAATGAGAATGGTGTTTTCCCGCCGGTATGTATTCCGAATACCACTGATCCTGCTCATCGACAAATGTTTGAAGGGTGGAAAGCCGACAAGGATTTCTTGGCCATAGAGGCTTCCGGTATGGATGTTAAAAGCCATTATAACTACATGCTTTCCCTGCCTGAGGTTAAGCCGTTTTTTCAAAAAATCATCGATGAAGGGCTTTCATTCCCTGATTGGCAGCAATGGAATGCCGCCTACTTCAAGCATGGGTATCTGTTGATAATAACACTCGAATCCTACCCGGATTCGGGCATTCTAACAAGGTTTGCGAAGGTCTTTGATCAGACCTATACCCGATTTCTGGATCTGCAAAAGGCCGAAGATCAGGCTCGTGAAGCCCAAATAGAAACCGCTCTAGAAAAAGTGCGATCTCGGACAATGGCGATGCAGCACAGCGACGAGCTGCAAGAAGCATCTTACTTATTAGACCAACAAGTTAGGTCGTTGGGGATACAAACTTGGGGGTGTGCATTCAATATTTATGGGGAAGAAGATTCTACCGAATGGTTCGGAAATGAGGCCGGTGTATTGCACACTTATACCGTGCCACGGAAAGGCATATTCAAAGAGTATTATGACAAAGGGCAGAAAGGTGAATCATTAGTGATAAACGAATTTTCAGGAAAAGCATGTGTAGATCATTATGAATATATGAGCAAACTTCCTGTTTTAGGAGATGTATTAAAAATACTTAAAGAAACCAACGACGGTTTTCCAACCTATCAAATAGACCATGTGGTTTATTTTAAATATGGTTATCTATTATTTATAACCAGAGAAGATGTCCCGGAAGCTCATGACATTTTTAAACGGTTCGCTAAAGTTTTTGAGCAGACCTATACCCGTTTCCTCGAGCTTCAAAAAGCAGAGGCCCAGGCACGTGAAGCACAAATCGAGGTGGCGTTGGAAAGAGTAAGAAGTAAGGCAATGGCCATGCATAGCTCGGATGATCTTGCCCAAACTGTAGATGTATTCTTTCATGAAATAAAAAGTCTAAATGTCTCTCCAAGAAGATGCGGGGTGACGCTAATCAATAAAGAATCCACCTTAGCAAATGTTGCGCTTACCTCGGCAACTGATAATGGTGACGATGTTAAACTCATTGGTCAGTTCGACTTATCAGGGCACCCGGTATTCGATGAAGTGTATCGGCATTGGCAAATTCAAGAGGAATATCATCCTATTCTGAAAGGAGAAGAATTACGTGATTATTACCAATTCATGAACCCTCAACTGGAATACCCAATTTTTCCAGATGATAAAGTTCAGTTTGGACATTATTTATATTTCGAAGAAGGGGTAGTTTTTGCCTGGACAGATCAAGAGTTTTCCAATGAAGATCTAGAGATCTTTAGAAAATTCAAATCAGTACTTAGTCTGACATATAGGCGCTTTCTCGATTTGCAAAAAGCGGAAGATCAAGCTAGCGAAGCCAAGGTTCAATTGGCTCTAGAGCGAGTGAGGGCGCGAATAATGGCTATGCACGAAAGTGATGAGCTATCAGATGCCGCTGCTGAAATGTTTCAGCAAATGGCAGACCTAAGTGTAACGCCCGAGCGATTGAATATCTGCTTCTTTAAAGAAGAAGAAAGAACACTTGAAGTCTGGCCCACCGACGAAAGTGGACTGGCAACCAACAAGCAATTTACTGCCAGCCTTGACGAACCAACCACCATTTTCAAAGCCTTCACAGCATGGAAGGAAAAAAAGAAATCAATCATCATAGACTTACACGGCCAGGAACTCGAAGAATGGGTGGCTTATGTGCGTGAGGCATTGGGATTGACAATAAAAGAAGAAACGCTCAATAACCGCAGGATTCATTCCATGGCTTTCTTTTCACATGGCTTGTTGATGACTACTTCTTCTCAACCTATTCCTGACAAGTCCCTGCAATTGTTGGAGCGATTTACCCAAGTTTTTGATCAAGCTTACATTCGGTTCCTCGACCTTCAAAAAGCAGAAGCGCAAGCTCGCGAAGCACAAATCGAAAACGCATTAGAAAAAGTCCGCTCCCGATCATTGGCCATGCAAAGTCCCGATGAACTTATTGAAGTGGCTGAGCTGCTCCGTGAAGAAATGGGAGCTTTAGGCGTGGAAGAATTGGAAACCAGCTCTATCTACATTCACGATCATAGCACCAACCTAACGCAATGCTGGTTTACCATCAAGGATGCGGAAAATCCCGAAAAGTCGGTTTCTGACCGAATGACCATGGACCTGGCTGAGACAGCAGTCGGACAGCAGATGACTGCCTTTTACCTCTCGCCCCAGGAAAAAGCATCCATCCTGATGAAAGGCGAAGATCGAGTGGAATGGATACGCTACTGCGAGGACAAGTCCGACCTGTTTGGTACCAGCGAGTTTTATGGGAAAACCATTCCCGAACGCACTTATCATCTCTATAAATTCTCCAATGGCTTTATCGGTGCAGCCTCTCCTGGTGAAATATCCGACGAAAGTTGGGATTTGTTGCGAAGAGCTACGTCTGTTTTCTCATTTGCTTACACCCGTTTCATGGATCTTAAGAAAGCCAAAGAGCAAACACGCGAAGCACAGATTGAACTCTCGCTTGAGCGCATTCGGGCCCAAGTCACAGGAATGCAAGAATCTTCTGACCTGCTTGACATTGTAGTGACCATGCGCACTGAGTTCGTGAACTTGGATCACGAAGCACACTATTTCTGGCACATGCGTTGGCTCCCTGAGACCTATGAGAAAGCCATGACCTCGGGTGATGGAACCAAGATCGGGATGGTGATGACGCTACCCCGACATATCCACGGAGATATTGCGACCGTCGCCGCTTGGGAAAGAACCAAAGATCCGTTCCATGTTTTAGCAATGGATGTTGATGTCGCCGTAGACTACATTGACAAGATGATCTCTCTCGGAGATTTCGAACGGGTTGATCCGCAGGCCCCATCGCTCGATGACATTCGCCACATCGGCGGGCTCACCTTTGTGATGGCCAGAACCACCCACGGGGAAATAGGCTTCAGTTTGCCCGGAGTCGTTCCCAATCCGCCTGAAGATGCGGTGGATACCCTTGTGCGTTTTGCAGGAGTTTTTGATTTGGCTTATCGACGATTCGAAGACCTCAAAAAAGCAGAAGCACAGATGCGAGAAAATCGGATTGAGCTCTCACTGGAGCGGATCCGCGGTCAAGTCACAGCCATGCAGGAGTCTTCCGATCTATTTGATATCGTGGTAGGGATGAGGAAAGAATTCATTTCATTGGGGCACGAATCAGATTACTTCTGGCACATGCGCTGGTTGCCTGAAGTGTACGAAATGTCCATGACCTCAGAAGATGGAAATCGATTGGGTATGGTCATTCAAGTGCCAAAAGTTGTGCACGATCAAATAGATGTGCTGGCTGAATGGGAGAAAAGTGATGACCCGATTTTTGTATTGCCGCTCAATGCCAAGGATGCATGGGACTATCTGGAAAACATGAATACCTATGGCCACTATGAGAAGGCAGACCCCAATGCACCTACTCAGGAAGATATTGAGCACATCGGTGGGTTAACATTTATCATAGCCCGCACCACCCACGGGGAAATCGGCTACAGTCTCCCGGGAATGGTACCCAATCCACCCAAAGAAGCACTGGATACGCTTATGCGTTTTGCTACTGTTTTTGACTTGGCTTACAAGCGCTTTGAAGATTTAAAAACCGCTGAGAAAGATTTGATTGAAATCAAAAGAGCTAGACAAAAAGCGGAGGATGCTCTTATCGAACTCAAAGCCACCCAAACCCAGCTCGTGCAGCAGGAAAAGCTAGCCAGTTTGGGACAACTCACGGCAGGCATCGCCCACGAAATCAAGAACCCTCTCAACTTCGTCAACAATTTTTCGGAAGTCTCGGTAGAGCTGATCGATGAAGCGCTGGAGGAAATTGAAAAACTGGATGATTCAGACGTGAAAGAGGAGATCGTCGAGATTCTGAATGATGTAAAAGGGAATTTAGTCAAAGTTCATACGCACGGCACACGGGCTGACTCCATTGTAAAGTCCATGCTCCAACACAGTCGCGGCGGTAGTGGGAAAATGGAACCGACTGATCTCAATGCCTTGATCAAAGAGTATGTGAATTTGTCTTTTCATGGGATGCGCGCAGGAAAGAATCCCATCAATGTCGACATCCAACTCGATCTCGACGAGGATATCGGACAAGTAAACCTAATCGGAGAAGATTTTAGCCGGGTACTACTTAACCTGAGCAATAATGCCTTCGACGCCATGCGAGAAAAAGCGAAAACGGCAACGGACTACCTCCCCGCCCTTTCAGTTAAAACCCAACGAACTCCGAACGACGAGCTCCGAATTACGATTTCCGATAACGGCCCTGGTATTCCAGAAGCTAATAAGGATAAAATCCTTCAGCCATTTTTCACCACCAAGAAGGGTACGGAAGGAACGGGATTGGGTCTGAGCATTACCAACGATATCGTGAAGGCCCATGGAGGAGAGATTACCATCGATTCAAGTCAGGGAAAAGGGACAACTTTTTCGATTCACCTACCAACAAAGGGATTATGAAATTCAGATACCTTCTGATTGTTTTGGCCACGGTGCTCAGCTGCATCAACCTCTCTGCACAACGGGAAGCTGTGACGCTCTCCACCGAAATGTTCCAACCGCATCAGCGCCTTTTCCTCGCTCCTCTCGATGGCTGGGTATTTCGAAAGGGCCATAACCCCCATTGGGCAGATCCTGATTTGGATGTATCCGATTGGAAGGCCTTCAACCCAACTCAAATCAGTCCGGAATTAGAAGATGTCTCAGGTCGTATCGAAGGCTGGTTTCGAATAAAAGTGAAGTTGGATGAAAGCTTTGAAGGTATGGACTTGGCTATTGGCCGACAGCTCTGGGCGGCCACCGAAGTATATATCAACGGCAAACTTTTTCACCGTTTTGGAAACACAGGAAGCCCGTACG
Organism: Cryomorphaceae bacterium 1068; assembly: GCA_027214385.1. NCBI lineage: Bacteria > Pseudomonadati > Bacteroidota > Flavobacteriia > Flavobacteriales > Cryomorphaceae > Cryomorphaceae bacterium 1068. The sequence goes on from JAPVXR010000013.1 coordinate 66,542, forward strand.
AGGCATTTAATCCCATCCTGAAATATCCAGTCCCTGTTGATCTTTTGTCTGGTCAGGAATACACCATTGCCGTGCATTTCGTCGATTACGAAAGCACCTTTACCCAAAGGGAAATACGCCTAAAGTCCGAAAATCTTCAGAACTTTCTCAACCTAACGGGACCAGATTATGAAGCATGGGTGACTCGAGATCATAAACAGACCCATATTTATGTTACGCTTTCTTTAGGCGTATCCTTTCTGTTGTTTTTCCTCTATTGGTTTCTGGTTTACCTCAATCCCGATCAAAGAGTATTTCGAATCATTGCGTGGTATACGACGGTCGTCCTCATTGGAACTGTGGTGATATTCGGAAACACCTATTTTGAAATGTCTTATGGTATGGAGAAGATCAGGTTCGTGCTCTTTATAACATTCCAAGCCATTATGACCCTTTTTGGACTTTTTATCCTGGAATGGGTGCTCACTCAAAAAATCTCGAAGCTCTCATGGGTACTTTTTGCCTTATTGCTTGTCTTGAACATTCCGGCACATATATTCTCCATCTCTCAACCATTTGCAGTAGCTTTTGTATTGATGCTGGTTCATTTTGGACGAAAGCTCTTTGCGCATCGTGGTGCAATCAAAGGTGCGAATTGGGCTATTGTGGCGGCCGTAGTCATACCTACCGCGGCTATCATTATACAGATCGTTCTCCACAAATACTCGCTAGATCTTTACAACGAATACGATAAGCTTCTGCTATCGCTTAATATCCTCAGTCCTCCGCTGTTTTACCTCGCCTATATTTCCGTTCGGTATAAAGAAACCTTAGTTGCGGTTCGTGTTGAAAGCCAAAAGCTATTGCAAGTCACCGAAGAGAAGCGTGAAATATTGGCCAACCAGAATGCTTTACTTGAAGCGCAGGTGGAAGAGAGAACACGTGAATTGAAGGAGTCACTGGAAACGCTCAAGTCGACACAAGCCCAACTCATCCAATCCGAGAAAATGGCTAGCCTCGGAGAACTCACATCGGGCATCGCCCATGAGATCCAGAACCCGCTCAACTTCGTCAATAACTTCTCGGAGGTGTCTTCTGAGCTGGTGGATGAGACTATTGAAGAGGTGGTGGCAGTAAAGACAAGGCATGCCTTGTCTCAACAGCAAGACTCGTCTCAACAAAAAGACTCGTCTGAAGACAAAGAAAGCTTGACTGATATCACAGAACTACTCGGAGACGTCAAACAAAACCTCGAAAAAATCACCCACCACGGCAAGCGCGCCGATGCCATCGTAAAAGGAATGCTTGCTCACAGCCGCAGCGGAAAAGGAGAAAAGTCACCCACCGATCTCAATGCCCTGGCCGAAGAATACCTCAAGCTATCTTACCACGGTATTCGAGCCAAAGACAATACCTTCAACGTCGATTTCAAAACCGACTTTGAGCCGAATTTGCCAAAGGTGAATGTCGTGCCGCAAGACATTGGTCGGGTTCTGCTCAACTTGATTAACAATGCCTTTCAGGCAGTGGCCGCCGAAGCCTTGGCGAAGGAGGGCGGTGACTATAACCCTTTAGTCACCGTCAAAACCGAACGAGCTACGAACGACGAGCTACGAATCACGGTCACCGACAACGGTCCCGGCATCCCCTCCGACATCAAAGACAAAATCTTCCAGCCCTTTTTCACTACCAAGCCCACTGGCGAAGGAACGGGATTGGGACTGAGCTTGAGTTATGATATTGTGAAGGCTAATGGCGGAGATCTAACTGCAGATAGCAAACTAGGTTTAGGAACGGCCTTCAAGGTTGAAATACCTCTATAAAAATGAATCAAATGAAAATTCGCTTTACAGGAAAAATCATACTGATTATAATCATTCTTAGCTGTCCATTTAAGGCTATGCATGGGCAAACCAGTCGCGTAGATTCGGTACTTCAAATGCTTCCGGAAGTGAGGCAGGAAAATGGAATTGACACATCGAAATTTGTCCAAGCCACTTCTCTCATTGATGAGCTTACTTTAGCCGATGATGATATCAGTCAGATAGAAGAGTTTGCTCGCGAATTGGATCGCAAAGACGACAGATTTTTGGAATATATCGTTCGACACTCCATCCTATTAAGCTTAGTTGGTAATGACAACGATAAGGCAATTTCCTACGGCCAGTCATGTTTAGATGAGCTAGAACAAGAAAAATGGCCTTACTCAAACTGGATGCGAAGTGCTTACTTAAAAACACTGCGTCTGCCTTTCAGAAATTCTGATCGAATTAACGACGGATTCACCTACTTTTCCGAGAAGCTGGTTGATGCTAAATCCGAAAATGACAGCGTAACCTTGGCTGCTTGTCATTATGTATTGGGCGGTTTTTACTCGATTATCTCCTTACAAGATCAGGCCATCTACAATATGCAAAAATCCATTAGCTACATGGATACAACTATTGTTTCGAGACATTACTTCTTCAGGTCAAGCCCCATTGGCAGGAGTACATACATGAATAATAGTCACGTTCTTGGTTTATTCTATCAACAGGCCAAGGATTACCAAAAGGCCTTAGATCAATTTTCTTTTGTGATCAGCATGTGCGATAGCACATTCGACATGGAACCCGTTTCATCAAAAGGCGCAGCTGAAACTTATTTAGAAATGGATTCCCTTGCGCCTGTACCGGAATTGCTCGAGATAGCACGGTCTCGTTTTCCCGGTGACTTGACCGGCTCGTTTCCGGTCGTTTTAAATCAGATTGAAGCCGAGTATTGCATCAAAAAGGGAGACTTCGAAAGAGCTGATTCTTTGCTCCAAGCAGCGTGGGAGGAGGTGCGCAGAGAAAATATCCCTCCTTCTCCGTTTTCAGGTACCGTAAACCCCGACTATTATTTAGCTCTTTCCCATCAGGCGAGAAGCCAGTACGCAAAGGCCATTGAATTTGTTGAAAAGGACATAAAGCGTGTGATCAATTTGAGGGGGCAACTGCTTGTAGACTACAAGCTCTTGGCAGAGTTGAATCTACAAGTAGGAGATGGAGCAAAAGCAGCCCAAGCGTATAGAACCTATATCGATATTCAAGATGATATTCTAACCGAACAAGCAGCATTTAGAAAAAGCAGCTTTGAGCTAGAACAAGAAATGAATGAACGCGAAATTTCTATAGCGAATCTTGAGAATGAAAACGAGGTAGCCGGTTTAACAAGGAATTTCACGATCGGCTTGGCGGTATTATTGTTCATACTTGCTCTGGTGGTTTACAACCGCTACCGCACCAAGCAAAGAGACAACAATAAGCTCTCAGAAACACTGTCAAGTCTTAAATCCACCCAATCCCAACTCATTCAATCCGAGAAAATGGCCAGTCTCGGGGAGCTCACGGCAGGCATAGCGCACGAGATTCAAAACCCGCTCAATTTCGTCAACAACTTTTCAGAGGTAAGTCGAGAATTGATTGATGAAATGGAAGAAGAAATTTCCAATGGCAATATGGAGGAGGTGAAAGAATTGTCGAAAGACATCGATGCAAACCTCGAAAAAATTACCCACCACGGCAAGCGGGCCGATGCCATCGTAAAAGGAATGCTCGCCCATAGCCGAAGCGGAAAAGGTGAAAAGAAACCAACAGACCTTAATCGATTGGCTGAGGAATACCTCAAACTCTCTTATCACGGAATTCGAGCCAAAGACAAGAGCTTTAACGCCGATTTCAAAACCGATTTTGATGACAATCTCCCGAAAGTAAACGTCGTGCCGCAGGACATCGGTCGCGTTTTGCTCAACTTGATCAACAATGCCTTTCAGGCGGTCAATGGTGTTTCAAACCCCACCGTCACTGTCAAAACCAAGCGAACGACGAACGACGAGCTACGAATCACGATCACCGACAACGGCCCCGGCATTCCTCCCGACATCAAAGACAAAATCTTCCAGCCTTTTTTTACCACGAAACCAACTGGTCAAGGAACCGGATTGGGACTCAGCTTGAGCTACGATATTGTGAAGGCGCACGGCGGGGAATTGACAGTAGAAACGGAAGAAGGCAAAGGAACATCCTTCCTTATTCGATTGCCGAATCAATCAGTATAGCACGATGAAAATGAAAACTGGAAAGAAAATCTCTTCGGCCATTGCCCTTTTGTACGGCATTCTTTTGGGAATCGTAAACCCCGTATTTGCTCAGCCCGATAAAATCCCTTTCGAAAAATACGGCGTTACCGAAGGGCTTCCCGAAGAATTTGCGATTGAGCTTTTGCAGGATGACAAAGGTTTTATGTGGTGCGCCACCCAAAACGGATTGGTAAAGTACGACGGCTACAATTTTAAAGTCTATAAAGCGACAGACGATCCGAAGGATACCACTCAACTGCAATTGAGAAATCTGTTTGGCGGAATGCTAAAAGCCAAAGATGGTAAAATCTGGATGGGTGGTTCGATGAAAAATGACAGAGAACGCGGAATCTCTTGCTTTGATCCTGAAACCGAAAGATTTAAAAATTACACACCGAAAGTCGGCAATACTTCTGTACAATCCTTTTTAGAACTTTTACTCGAAGACGAGGAAAGGAATATATGGTTCAGAGTGACCACCAATTCGAGAGAGGAGACAACAATCTGCCGTCTGAATCCCCAAACAGGTGCTATTTCCAAATATACGGTTCCCGAAAGTCGCGCTCATCGATGGAGACATGGCAATATTGCTGAGGCTGCTCATCAGGTTTGGCTGCTGGATACACTAGGACAATTACAAAAATGGAATCCCGACTACGATGCTTTTGATGTGGCATTATCCACCGGCACTATATCTTCTTCAGCGGGGCAAGCAGATACCTTAAGAAGCCTTTTTAATGGCAAGGATGACCGTTTGCTTTTGACCGGAGATCATGGGCTGTACATATTTGATGCAAAGACCGAAAAGGTCGTGCGACAGTACGTTTCAACTCCCGATGAATCAAATGGTTTATCGGACAAGAAAACGGTGAGTGCCATAGAAGATTCGACCGGTCAGTTTTGGGTATTCCATGAAGGTGCAACTATTTCCATGATCAATCCCGATCAAAACACCATCACCGTACTGACCTATGGAAGCGGGCCCTTGTTATTTGATCAGTCGCCGGATTATTTGAGGCTAAACGAAAAGCACCATTTCCAAGAAAGCTTTCAGGATAAGGAAGGTATTTGGCTGCAACCAATAAATCCGGATAGTTATTTTATCGAGCAATTCTCTATGCATTACAGTTTTGCAACCAAGGAATTCCGATTCTACGATGCGCAATTTAATGTAGAAAACAACCGCATGAATTTTTGGACTACGTCATACGGCTTTATGGAAGATCAAACCGGGCTCCTTTGGCTAAACACCAGACCTGGATTTTACAAACAGGCGCCCAAAAAACAGCAAATGGATCTGTTTCTCCGCAAGGAATCAGAGGCCGATGGCTTGCCATCAGATACCATCAACTTCCTGTTTGAAGACAGTAAGCAGCGACTTTGGGTAGGTACTGAAAATGGTTTGGCCTTATTCCAACCTGCGAATGATAATTTTCTTGTTTTCCAAAACGATGTGTCAAATGCAGGCTCGTTGAGCGATGACCGTGTTCAATTTATTACCGAAGACGTCGATGGAGGTATTTGGGTATGCACCAGGAACGGATTGAATAAATTACAGGAAAGCACCACTACTTTCGAGCGTTTCTTTTTCAATAATGAAGAGCCAAACCTATGCGCATTCTTGCACCCTGATACCAAAGGTCGGTTGTGGCTTTCTATTTCTGATAAAGGGGTTTTTGTTTTGGATCATACGTCAGGAGCTATCCTTAAGAGTTTCGTATCAGATCCTACAAACCCAGCTTCACTAACCAGCCAACGAATCAGTTCTTTTTATCAGGATTCAAGAGGGAATATCTGGCTGAGTGATGCTGATGGTGGGGAAAAAGAAAGTGGCCTCTTTCGACTGAATGAATCTGAAGATGGGTTCACGCGCTACCAGCCTGTTGCCGAAGACAGCACGTCAATTGCTGACACTCGGGTCTTCTTTGTTGTTGAGGATGAGCAAAAACAACTTTTGATCGCTCAAAATAATGGCCTCGACATTTTTGACTATGAGCACGACGAGTTTATCCATAAGGGCAACTGGTGTACTGTCGGATATGCGATTGATCTCAATGGCAATTTTCACTTTGGTACATACAGTGGAGACGGATTAGCCGCAATCGATAAGACATCTGGCGAAGTAACCTTTTATGGTGAAGAACAAGGTTTGTTGCACAATGACATAGTCGGTAGCCGCAATTATCATAATTACGCTATGGACCATACAGGCAAGATATGGTTACCCAACCAAAGAGGACTATCCGTATTTGACCCCGAGAAAAAATCTTTTACCAGTTATTTTGAAAAAGATGGATTTCAACCAAACGGCAGGAGATATTGTGAAATTACCACCGCCAATGGAGATGTCTGGATTGGTGGTTCGAACGGACTGAACCGTATCGTCCCTGCAGACTTGTTGAAAAAGGATCCTTCTGTACCCGCCGTGGTTATTACAAAAGTGAGCGTAGACAACCGCATTTACTCTATCCCTGACGGCGAAATATTTAAAAAGGCCGTTGCTTATACTGATGCCATCAGCTTGGAGCATTGGCAAAAAGACGTTGGTTTTGAATTTGTGGCCTTGCACTACCTGCGGTCTGAGGACAATCAATATTCGTGGAAACTGGAAAATTACGATAATGACTGGAGCCTACCTTCAAAGGCAAGAAGCGCATCCTATACCAACCTTTCGCCTGGCAAGTACACCTTTCGGGTAAAGGCTTCCAATGCCGATGGGGTGTGGAATGAAGAAGGAGAATCCATCATCATTACCATAAATCCGCCTTGGTGGCTCACTTGGTGGGCTTACTCCATTTATGGGTTGCTGTTTCTGGCTGGGTTGAGAATATTCAGCAAATGGCGTGAGAGAAATTTGCGCATGGAAAAAGAGAAATTGGAACTAAGCGTAGCAGAACGGACTACCGAACTAGAAGCGTCGCTGGAAACCGTAAGATCAACCCAAGCCCAGCTCATCCAAGCAGAGAAAATGGCCAGCCTCGGTGAGCTCACGGCAGGTATCGCCCACGAGATTCAAAACCCGCTGAACTTCGTCAATAACTTCTCGGAAGTGAGCAATGAGCTCATAGACGAAATGGCCGAAGAGATGGCCAAGGGTGATGTGGAAGAAGCCGCAGCCCTCGCCGCCGATATCAAGGCCAACCTTGAGAAGATAACCCACCACGGCAAGCGTGCCGATGCCATCGTAAAAGGAATGCTCGCCCATAGCCGCAGCGGCAAAGGCGAAAAAACTCCGACCAACCTCAACGCCCTGGCCGAAGAATACCTCAAGCTCTCCTACCACGGACTGCGCGCCAAGGACAAATCCTTCAACGCCGATTTCAAAACCGATTTTGATCCCGAATTGCCCAAGGTGAATGTGGTACCGCAAGACATTGGAAGGGTTCTACTCAACTTAATCAACAACGCGTTTCAGGCTTGCGCTCAATCAGGAACGGAAAACCCAATAGTAACCGTCACCACCAAACGAACTACGAGCGACGCGCTACGCATATCGATTTCCGACAACGGCCCCGGCATCCCTCCCGACATCAAAGACAAAATCTTCCAGCCTTTCTTCACCACTAAGCCTACAGGTCAAGGAACTGGACTGGGGTTAAGCCTGAGCTACGATATTGTGAAGGCGCATGGCGGCGAAATTAAAATATCAAATAACGAAGGTGGAGGTGCTGATTTTTGCATCACATTGCCGACTAATGCATAAATGGCTTCAAATATTAATTTGACAAACTATGAATAAGCTTTATTCTGCTCTCATTTTTCTTTGTGTTTCATCATTGGCTCTAGCCCAAAGACCAACGGTTGACAGTTTGAACAACCTTCTGTCAGGGGCGCAAAATGATACGGCAAGGATGAATTTGTATTACAATTTGGGACAGGCCTACGCCCGCGTAAATATGGACAGCTCAATTTTGTCACTCAATCAAGCTCTTGAATACGCGCAAGAATTGCAATTGAAAGGCTCAGAAGTCTCCATTTCTGATTGGCTTGGATATGTAAATCTGTCCGTCAAGGATTACCCCAATACCCTCACCGCACTCACTAAGGGTATTGAAATAGCCGAGGACAGTTCAGCTGTAAAATATACTAGCGGAGGAGTTCTTTCGGAAAGAGAAAGGATAAGCAGATTGGCCGTGATGTACCATCGCTTAGGCAATTTGTACTATTATATTGGGAATACCAATGAGCAGAGGAAGTATTATCTGAAGGCGAGGGAAATGGCCATTCAATCGCTTGATTCGGGAACAATTCGATTCTCGGAGGCAATGTTGGCGGACTATTATTTGCAAGTAGAAAAACCAGACTCAGCGCTTATCTATGCGCAGAATGCACTTTACATTTCTAACAAGATCGATTCAGGTGAAACTTGGACTTTTGCATTGCTCGGAAGAATCTATCTCCAAAAAGGGGAACTTCTTAAGTCCAGGTCATACCTCCAAAAAGCTCTTGTAGAAGGCGAGTTTGAAGTTGGTTATCAGGGTGGCATATTCTTAACACTAGCCGAATTGACCTACACCACTCTTGATTTGGACTCAGCCCTCACTTACGCGAAAAAAGCTGCTACTATCTTTAAAAATAGACGCTTGCAAAATGAAAGGGAAGAATCTTACACACTGATCTCTAAAATATATGATAAAATGGGTATGCCTGATAGTGCCTTGGTATACTTACGGCGTAGCGCAGTACTTAAGGACAGCTTGATAACGGAGGAGAAGAAGAACTTAATGGCTTTCCAAAATATAGGGTTTGGTCAAAAATATAAGGTCCAGGAGCTTGAAAAGGAAAAAATTGAGACAAAAGCCGAGATCAGAACGTATTCACTCGGTGCAGGGATCGCCGTTTTTTTGATCGTCGCTTTACTATTATTTCGAAACAATCAGGTCAGAAGAAAAGCCAACGCCGTCTTGGGAGAGCAAAAAAAGAATGTGGAAGAAACGTTAGTTGAGCTAAAGTCCACCCAATCCCAACTCATCCAAGCCGAGAAAATGGCCAGCCTTGGAGAGCTCACCGCGGGCATCGCCCACGAGATTCAGAATCCGCTAAATTTCGTCAATAACTTCTCGGAAGTGAGTAATGAGTTAATAGATGAGATGAAGGATGAAATGAGTAATGGCGACGTGGATGAAGCCAAGGAACTGGCTAATGACATCAAACAAAACCTCGAAAAAATCACCCACCACGGCAAGCGCGCCGATGCTATCGTAAAAGGAATGCTCGCCCATAGCCGCAGCGGAAAAGGTGAGAAGGTCCTTACCAACCTTAACGCGCTAGCTGAAGAGTACCTGAAACTCGCTTACCACGGGCTAAGAGCCAAGGACAAATCCTTCAATGCCGATTTCAAAACCGATTTTGATCCCGATTTGCCAAAAGTGAACGTGGTGCCACAAGACATCGGTCGTGTACTATTAAATCTGATCAACAACGCTTTCCAGGCCTGTGCTGACCGAAGTCAACGTGCTGAGCACGAATATAAACCAACCGTTACAATCAAAACCGAGCTAACAGCTAACGGCCAGCAGCTAATAGCTATTTCCGACAACGGCCCGGGCATCCCTCCCGACATCAAAGACAAAATCTTCCAGCCCTTCTTTACCACTAAGCCAACTGGTCAAGGAACCGGATTGGGACTCAGCTTGAGTTACGACATTGTGAAGGCGCATGGCGGGAAATTGGAAGTAGAATCCGAACTCGGAAAAGGCAGCACATTTTTTATCACTCTACCAACATGAAAGAGAACATGAACTTCAGATCAACACAAATATTCGCGTTTTTTCTAATCGCGTCTGCATTGGCTCTTACATCTTGTGATAAGAAGGGCGAAGCCATTCCTTTCCCGCCTGAAAAAACGGAACTATTGCCGCCATCAAGCGAACCGCTGCGCTTTAGTGAACCCAAAAAATTTGAGTGGCAAATCAACGATTCGGTCACATTTGAAAAGCCTTTTCCTCTAAGGGTGGATTTGACATCTGTTCCAACGAAACCATTTTACCCCGATGGTTTTATCCCCCTGGAAGAACCTTTAAAAGAGATCGAATTGGTGATAAAACAAGATACCGTAATCGACCTCAAGGGAATGCCATCAGAGCCTATCAAGTTTACTATCTCAATCTTGGAAGCCCCCGTCAAAGTAAGAGCCCGCTTACCAAAACTAAACAAGGATGCCTCGGTCGGCATTTTTGAATTCGGAGAAGACCAAGGTCTACCCGGTAGTTTTATTTCTGCTCTTATGGAAGACAGTCACGGCATGATGTGGATCGCAACTGATTATGGAATTTGTCGATTTGACGGCGAGTACATCGAAATCTACGATATCCTTGATGAGCGATTCACGGGATCACAAACCGCCGTTCTGAGCATGGTGGAAGATGAGAATGAATGCATCTGGGTGTATACGGCAGATATGGGATTTTACGTAATTGACCTCCGTGCCGGAATAGTTCGAAAGGCTTTTCTCATAGAGGAGAGTTTGCGTCTCAATGTGGGAAGAGCGATGACCATGGATAGCAAGGGTATGTTATGGTTCGGTACGGGGCGAGGTGGAGTGTTTATAGTAGATCCATACAATTACACTGTCAAATCCCTAGACGGTCTGGCGTCTATTAGCACGGTGAGTGCCTTGGCAGAAGATGGAAATGAAAACATGTGGATTGGTTCTGACTCTAGCCTCTTCGTTGTGAATATTCATTCCGGCCAAATTCAGTCAATACTGGATCAGCCGACATTTTCCTTTCGCAATGCAAGTGGCTTATTCTGCGACAGCCAAAACAACATTTGGGTAGGGAACGCTGAAAGAGGAGTTGCAAGAATTAGCCACAGCAGAGAGACCTATCAGTTTTTAGGAGAAGCTCATGGAGTGAATAATCCCGTGAGGCATTTTAACAAAGGGTCAGATAATAAGATATGGATGTCTTCAAATAGCGGAGGTGTTTATGTTTATGATCCGAGAAGAGAATCTTTGAAACACTTAAGTGAAGAGAATGCGCTTATTGATGACCAAGTATTCAATTCCTTATTGGACAGTCATGGTCAAATGTGGATCGCTACTTCAAAAGGCCTTAACCTGATGGACACCGAAGGGTTGATGCCGAATTTTCTGACCCAAGAGGATGGGCTGAGCTGGCCAAATATATGGTCGTTTATGGAGGACAAGAAAGGAGATTTATGGCTGGGTGGATGGCAGCGCATGGACATTTACGATTCAAAAAGCAACACGATCAAAAGAGTGGATCTTGCGCTTCAGCTTGAGAAAAGTATAAACATTCCTTTCGAGCCAAAGCGCATGCCTTCGGGGAATTATTTGATTAAGGCCCCTTCCATTGGGTTTGGTGTATTTGATCCTGACGAAGAAACCATAACCAAAGTCACTCCTCGAAACGGGTTGAAAAACATCTACCACTCAGCTTGTTTTGTAGACCGATCGGGAAAAATTTGGACAGGTACTTTTCGATTTGGACTTATAGAAGTCTACGACCCAAAAACGAATGGAGTTAAGCGTCTCACTAATGAAGAAGGCATAATCGGAGATATCGTGTGGGGAATCCAAGAAGATGCCGCAGGACAAATTTGGGTTGGTACGGACATGGGAGTGAACATTATAAATGTGGAAGAAAATACCATCCGCCATCTTAAAGAAGGAAAAAATCCGGCGAAGAGAAATTTCGGAGCATTTCTAATTGATGAACAGGATCGATTATGGATGGGTACCAGAACGGGAATTTTGATAGCCGATCAAAGTAATGAACTGTTGACCAAAATTCAACCCGAAAACGGATTGATATCAGAAGAAGTATATACCCTTTATCAGCACGATGGGATCATGTATGCCGGAACGGAAGATGGCTTGACTACCTTTAAGGCACCCGTGAATTTCACCGGCGATCAATCAGTTTTTGACATTAAGTCATACGCCGAGGAGCAAGGTCTTATCTTCAATAATTTTAATGCCGATGCGGCCATCGCTTACGACGATAAACTTTGGTGGGGAATAGAAACAGAAGTGCTCACCGTTACCGATTTTCCTTCAAGAGATACCGTGCCGGGCAAAACGTTTATTTCAGGGATAGAGATTTCCGATCAAGTCCGAAATTTTTACGACTACGAGCTCGCTCGCGAGACATATACTGAACTGGATACCCTGTTTAGTGCTGAAAAGGACACTTTCTACCTGAAAGAGCAGCGTCCCGAAGAGTCGGGCTGGCTGAACGAAAATGACATCCAATGGGATGGGTTAGAAGGAATCTATAACCTGCCTGTTAACCTAAAAATTCCTTTCGAGCAAAACTATGTGAGTTTTCAGTTTACGGGAACCCAATTGAAGAACAGAAACAAAACCCGATACAGCTATTATCTGGAAGGGTTTGATGAAGAATGGAGTGACCTTTCGGCTGATCCTTACAGCAAAAACTACAGAAATCTCCCAGCGGGGAATTATACCTTCAACGTCCGTAGTCGCACGTTTGATGGAGTTTGGAGTGAGCCCGCAACCTTTAGCTTTACGATTTTACCGCACTGGACAAATACTTGGTGGGCTTGGTTGCTATACATTTTCACATTCATAATGGTTGTTGGCGCCATTGTCCAATACCGTGCTCGCGCACTACAGAAGGAGAATGCCCTTTTGGAAGAAAAAGTAAACCATCGAACGGCTCAGCTGAAGAAGTCGGTCGAGGATTTGAAGTCGACACAGTCTCAACTTATCCAATCCGAAAAGATGGCCAGCCTCGGTGAGCTCACCGCAGGTATCGCCCATGAGATTCAAAACCCACTCAACTTCGTCAATAATTTCTCGGAGGTCAGCAATGAGCTCATTGACGAAATGAACGAAGAACTCGACAAAGGTGATGTGGAGGAAGCCAAGTCTCTTTCGTCAGATATAAAGCAAAACCTCGAAAAAATCACCCACCACGGCAAGCGGGCCGACGCCATCGTAAAAGGCATGCTGGCCCACAGCCGCAGCGGAAAAGGCGAAAAGTCGACCACCGACCTCAACGCCCTCGCGGAAGAGTACCTGAAGCTTTCCTACCACGGCCTCCGCGCCAGAGACAAAACCTTCAACGCCGATTTCAAAACCGATTTTGATCCCAATTTGCCGAAGGTGAATGTGGTTCCGCAAGACATTGGACGTGTACTACTCAACCTTATCAACAACGCTTTTCAAGCCTGCGCACAATCAGGTACGACAAACCCACTAGTCACTATCAAAACCCAACTATCGACTAGCGACCAAATACTAGTGACTATAACAGACAACGGCCCTGGCATCTCCGATTCCATCAAAGACAAAATCTTCCAGCCCTTTTTTACCACCAAGCCCACAGGCGAGGGAACGGGATTGGGCTTGAGCTTGAGCTATGACATTGTGAAGGCGCATGGAGGAGATTTGAGTGTTGTGAGCAAAGAAAATGAAGGAAGCGAGTTTGTTATTTCATTGCCTACGGACTAACGGTGCAGTGCATTTTTAATCAAACAAGAATGAAATACACCATAATTGAAATGAACCGACTTCACATAAGATAGCAGTATTATGAAAAATAAATCAGTAAGATTATTAAGTAGTATCAGCATATTCTCCATGCTCTTTTTAATAGCGGGAAAGGTTGATGCTCAGGAGGAATATTTCTTCGAAAAGCTAACTGTATCGGACGGATTGTCTAATTCTACGGTGTTTAGAACGTATCAGGATCACCTCGGTTTTCTTTGGGTTAGCACTGGAGACGGATTAAATCGATATGATGGATACGATTTTAAAACCTATAAAAATGTGCCCGGTGATTCCACGAGTCTTCCTATTAATTTCACTCAAGCAATTTACGAGGATCGCAATAACAATGTTTGGGTCGGCTCATTTGGTACCGTCTCCAAATACAATCGGCAAAAGGATAATTTCATCTCTTACGAATTGGATAAAGGACCGAATGTAACGATTGCTCTGGTAAACCAAATTTTTGAAGATCAAAAAAACAGGCTGTGGGTGGCTACAAGTCAAAATGGCGTGCAGCTGTTTGACCCTTCCACCAATAGGTTCAATGGAATTGATCTTATCGACTACGCAGGTGATACCATTGCTCACTACAGCGAAGTAAATTTTCAATCGATAGCTGAATTAAAAAACGGGAATATAATCGCTGCGAGTCCTGAATTTGGTGTTTTCATTTACAATGCTGCAGTGAATAATTTTCAGCCCTATTTCCCAAACTCCGAACTAAATAAAAAAGAGATTTGGAACCTCTACGAAGATCGCAGCGGTAAACTCTGGCTCGGAGGCCAGGACAATATTTTCATTTACGATCCGGCTTCATTTACCATGCGGACCATTGATTTACAAGATGTCTTTCCGAATCAACGCGCTAATAGTAGGTATGGCCCATTTTACGAAGAAGGTCAAGATAGAATGATAATCGGATCCTCTTTTGGAATTGTAGAATCAGATAGTAAAGCCACTGCTTTTTCCCTGCTCTCTAAGGAGATGGATAACACAATAGTCCTAAATTTATTCAGGGATGATTTTGGGATCTATTGGATCTCTACCCGCGGCACCGGGTTGTATAAACTTGATCCTACAAAAAAACCCTTTCAGTTTTTTCAGATTGATCAAAATGGCTCTTCTGAAAAAATATCCAATGCCGTAATTGATATTACTCAGAATACTGAGAAAAGGGATGAACTCATCCTTTCATTATTCGACCGGGATATTTACACGTATAGTCAAAACGCTAATTCATTCTCCAAAATCCAAAATGAGAAAGGAAAAAACTTAGAATCCGATAAGAACGATGACTTATGGTTTACAGCCGATCGTTCACTAAACAAACGAAACCTAGAGACTGGAAATAAAAAGTCATTCCCATTTCCAAATTTCACTTATACGAGAGAATTTGATATTAATAATCTGAAATTTGGTCCTGACCAAAAGCTATGGATTGCAGGTTTTAGAGGTATCGAGACCTTTGACCCCGAAACGGGGGAGTTCGGACAACTCCCATCGCTCATGAATAAGAAAGCGAGCCCCGATTTAATTTCAGCCATAAAGAATATTGCTACGACCAAGCAGCCACTTTCTTCCATTCTTAAAGTTGGCGAGGGAGCCAATCTATCGAAGGAATTCACTCTTAATAAATCCACAAAAATTTTAGTCTTAACCTTGGGCGAAGGCAGACTCCAGAACATTATCCCCAATATGTTTGATTTTGGTACGATTGAAAACGCAAAGGGTGAGACGATCTGGGCATCCGACAGTACCCAAAACACTTTTCACTACGGAGGCGGATATAAAAACAGAATTTCCATGGGGGCGCTTGATTTACCGTCAGGTACCTATAAAATTACTTTCAAAACCGATATCGGACATAGCTTTGGCGCATTCAATGTGGCGCCGCCTTTAGATTCAACTTGGTACGGCATTCAGATTTTTCAACTGGATGAGAATGATCACGCCTATTTAGATAAACAGGTTGAAAAAGAACTGGACAACACCTATTACCCTCCCTTTGAAATCATCAATGACATTGAATTTAGCGAAAAATACGTCCGCTCGGCATGGGTTGCTACCAATGGAGTCGGTTTGGTTAAACTCAATCTTAGCGATAACTCATATGAGCGTTATTCTTTCGGAGATGAAGGTGGCAAGGTTGTAAACCTTTCAAATAGAGCACAAGATGTTCTGGAAGATAAAGATGGTATCGTTTGGGTAAGCACGTTAGGTGGCCTGGTACGGTTTGACCCTGAAACGGAAACTTTCAAAATTATTGAAGGCTTACCAAGTAATCAGGTTGCATTTATGAAGGAAGATCTAAATGGAAATCTATGGTTTGGCACCCCGGGAGGTATCTCCATGCTGGATAAAACAAATAATGACTCTCCGTTAAGCTTCATTAATTATGACAATACCGACGGCATAAATAGTTTACCACTCAATACCTCTGTGGTCATGACCGATGAAGGGAAAATCTTTTACGGAGGGATCGGGGGAGTAAATGCGTTCTTTCCCGGAAGCTCCAATAAAACACTTCCTAAACCTGTGCTAACCAATTTGATCGTCTCGGAGAAAACCTTCAACGATATTGCCGATGAAATAGGGTTGGATACCAATATCAGTGAAGCCAGCTCCGTTACCCTTCCCTACGACTACAACAGCCTTTCGTTTGAGTTTGCCTCCATTCACTTTTCTCGACCTGCAAAAAATAAACTGGCTTTTATGCTTAAGGGAATTGATGCAGACTGGAATTACTCTAACCGAAGGTTTGCATCCTACTCTAATTTACCGCCTGGTAATTATGAGTTTTTGATAAAAGGCGCAAATGGAGATGGTATTTGGAACCCTGAGATTTCTTCATTGAAAATTTCCATTACTCCACCCTGGTGGAGAACCTGGTGGGCCTATTGCGTATATGGAATACTCGTGCTTGTCGTTTTACGGCAATTGCATAGCTTTCAAAAGGCGCGAACAATCAGGATCGAGCGACAAAAGACACAGCAGAAAGAATTGGAGCAGGCCAAGGAAGTAGAGAAGGCTTACTCAGAATTAAAATTTACGCAAGCCCAACTCATCCAATCCGAGAAAATGGCTTCCCTCGGGGAGCTCACCGCGGGCATCGCCCACGAGATCCAAAACCCGCTCAATTTCGTCAATAATTTCTCAGAGGTCTCTGTAGAACTGCTGGAAGAAATGGCCAATGAGATTGAAAAAGGTGATATGGAGGAAGTGAAAGATTTGTCGAAAAACATCAGCGCCAACCTCCAAAAAATCACCCACCACGGCAAGCGTGCCGATGCCATTGTAAAAGGGATGCTCGCCCATAGCCGCAGCGGAAAAGGAGAAAAGGTACCTACCGACCTCAACGCCCTAGCCGAAGAATACCTCAAGCTCTCCTACCACGGCCTGCGAGCGAAAGACAAAAGCTTTAACGCCGATTTCAAAACCGACTTTGATCCTAATTTACCAAAGGTGAACGTGGTACCTCAGGACATCGGGCGAGTCCTTCTAAACTTAATCAACAATGCCTTTCAGGCTTGTTCGCAATCAGAAACTGAAAATCCTCTAGTCACCGTCAAAACTGAACGAGCTATGAACGACGAGCTACGAATCACGGTCACCGATAACGGCCCCGGCATCCCTTCCGACATCAAAGACAAAATATTCCAACCCTTTTTCACCACCAAACCTACTGGTCAGGGAACGGGACTGGGCTTGAGTCTGAGCTACGATATTGTGAAGGCGCATGGAGGAGAGATAAGGGTAGAAAGTGAAGAAGGTGAGGGAACAACCTTTACTATTGCCTTACCTTTTAAAATTAATCACGTATCATGATAGCGAAAACGAAAACCATCCTATTCCTTTCCATCCTTACAGCCGTTTTTGCCGTATCCTGCAATGATGATGAAGCTGAAAAAAGGGCTCTTGACCCGACAGCTTTCAGAGCGCCTGTAACCAGCACCTTTAAACTGACAGAACCTATACCCATCGAATGGCAAGTCATTGACCCGGATAGTATTGACCCTCCTCAAACATACCCGTTGGACATTGACAAAATACCTTCTCAGCCATTCAGCATCAATGAGTTCAAATCTCTAAAGTCTCCAATGGAGGAATCTCCCTTGGATTGGGATCCCAATGATCGGATCAAGCTGGAGTTTGACACCATTCCGATAGAAAAGAAAATTTCCATCCTTCCCACGCCTGTTGTCACCCGAATGGACAGACCGCAGACGCTCGAAGGTACTACATCCGTCCTGTTACAGCTTTCGAGAAATCAGGGGCTGCCTTCGAACGACATCCGAAAAATCATTCAGAACGATGACGACACGTATTGGATCGCCACCTTCGATGGAGGACTATGTCTCTACAACGGGAATGAGTTATATACTTATAATGTTTTGCGAATCTGGGATCTCGAAAAAGACCGGGATGGCAAACTCTGGGTGGCCGCGGAAAATGGGATCTACGTTCTTGACTTCAAGAAAAAAACCCAAACCCATTTCCTGAAAATGCAGGTAATGCTTTCTCTTCTTTGTGATCATCAAAATCAAATATGGATGACCCATTGGGAAAATGCCACCTATGTCATGGATAGTGAAATGGAGTATTTACGTCGAATCTCCAATCCCGGATTTCTAGGTATTCGTCCTAATTATCCATTAATGGAGGACAGGAATCACAATATTTGGCTATTAAGTCAAAGTGGGGATCAAACCGTAACCAGTATCATCGGTAAAGACAGACAGGACTATACAAACATCCCGCTTAGTGGTGGCTATCATTTTTTGGATCGTGACAATAGGATGTGGATGACTTCCGTAAGTGGCACCTTTGGCATTTCTTTAGACGATAGAACGGTCCGTACTCTTAATAAAAAGAATGCATTTAATGAAAAAGCGCAATTTTGGGAAGAAGCGCAATTTTATGAGGAAGACAATCAGGGAAGATTATGGATGATAAATAGTGATAGTATCCATGTACTCAATAAAGAGTACACTAAAATGAAATCAATTGCGACCAACAGTCCTGTAAGATTTGGAAGTACGGTAAAAGATAAAAGAGGCGTCATCTGGATTGGCACTGCTACGAAAGGAATCCTTCTGGTGGATCCGAATGGACCCTTTGCGGAGCTCCTGGACGAATCTGATGGGCTGATGGATGGTCAAATCAGGAGTATGGAGGAAGACCATCGCGGGGATGTCTGGCTCGGAACACAAGACGGAATCAATATTTATAGCCCTTCCACCAAGACCCTCAAAGCGATCGATGATGCAACGCTACAAAACCCAAATTCAAGAAATATTTTTTTCATCAAAGAATTTGAAAAAGATAACTTATTCGTTGATGGAGATCAGCAGGGTTTTCTCATCATAAATCGCAAGGAAAAAGTACTCACCCGGTATCTTACAACGCAAGACATTGCACAACGGATTTTCGGCGCTCTCAAAGATGAAGAGGGCAGCTATTGGTTAGGCAGCAGTAATGGACTCGCGGTATATAATCCGGTATCAAATGAATTAAAGACCATCCCGGAGGAGTCTCCCCAATTAGATGCTGATTGGGTAAGCTGTATTCTCGATGATGGATCAGGTCTTTACTGGCTGGGCACGAACAATGGATTGGTTATCATAGACCCTGATAAAAATACGATCCAATATTTACGGGAATCGGAAGGATTGTGCCATAACTCCGTCACGAAGGTCATAAAGAGGGAGGATGGCACATTGTGGGTGGCAACAGTAGAAGGCATTTCGATTATTGATCCTATCAATCAAACCATCACCAATCTGGGAGAAGCAGAAGGACTCGTTCCGGACGCCGTGTACAACTTACAGGAAAAAGATGGCACCATATACATAGGGAGTGTAGATGGTCTCCTACTGGTAAAACCTCCCGCTGATCCAAACACGCCCTGGAATTTTTTCAACTATAGCGCGGCTCAAGGTTTTCTCTCAAATGACTATAATCGATCAGCAGGTGTGCTCCTGGCTAACGGACAACTTTGGTTTGGTAGTGGGCCTATTTGGAAATTGACCATTCTGACACAAGATCCCGTGATTGACACTGTGCCCTGTCCGGTTTTCATCACCGGCCTGACTATCATGGATGAGAAACGCTCTTTTGATCGTATGGCAGATTTACGGCCCTCTGTTGAAACGAGCGATACCCTTTGGTCCGGCGATGGCAAGCAACTATTCACGAAAAATACGCTGCCGCAAGATTCGGGATATGTTTTTGAACACAATATCCAATGGGACAGCCTTTCAAGTCCTTACCAATTGCCCATCGGGCTGCAACTGCCTTATGATCAAAATTACCTGCGGTTCAGTTTTGCCAATCTGTGTGCCTTGAATAGGGATAAAATCTCATTCAGATATATGTTGGCAGGCGCTGACGATCGCTGGATCTATGCAGGCCTGGAACCTCAAAGCAAAAATTACTTTAATCTCACACCCGGTGCCTACACCTTTCGCGTCGCAACCAGAGGAATCAACGGCCAATGGGGTACCCCTGCTGAATTCAGTTTTCGCATTTCACCGCCCTGGTGGCGGACCTGGTGGGCATACCTGGCTTATGCAACCCTAGCCTTCGGAGGCATTTGGTTAATAGTGCAATACCGGTCGAGGCGATTAAAGAAGGAAAACCGTTTGCTCGAAGAAAAAGTAACCCAAAGAACCGATGAACTTCGGGAGACCATTAGCAACCTCAAATCCACCCAATCTCAACTCGTCCAATCCGAGAAAATGGCATCGCTCGGGGAGCTTACCGCAGGCATTGCCCACGAAATTCAAAACCCGCTCAACTTCGTCAATAATTTCTCAGAAGTCAGCAATGAGCTTATTGACGAAATGGCTGAAGAAGTCGAGGCAGTAAAGACAAGGCATGCCTTGTCTCAACAACAAGACTCGTCTCAAGACAAAGAAAGCTTGACCGAAATCACAGACCTACTAAGCGACGTTAAATCAAACCTGGAGAAAATCACCCACCACGGCAAGCGCGCCGATGCCATTGTAAAAGGGATGCTCGCCCACAGCCGTAGCGGTAAAGGCGAAAAGTCCTCGACCAACCTGAACGCCTTAGCCGAAGAATACCTCAAGCTCTCGTATCACGGCCTTCGAGCCAAAGACAAGACCTTCAACGCCGATTTCAAAACCGATTTTGATCCCGATCTCCCGAAAGTAAATGTCGTGCCGCAGGACATCGGACGTGTTTTACTCAACTTGATCAACAATGCCTTTCAGGCAGTCAATGGTGTTTCAAACCCCACCGTCACCGTCAAAACCGAACGCACTACGAGCAACGAGCTACGCATATCCATCACCGACAACGGTCCTGGTATTCCCGATGAGATCAAGGACAAAATCTTCCAGCCCTTTTTTACCACCAAGCCTACGGGCGAAGGAACGGGATTGGGATTGAGCCTGAGTTATGATATTGTGAAGGCGCACGGTGGAGGTATTCAAGTGGAGAGTTCGGAGATCAAAGGCACTAGATTTTCCATTCAAATTCCTCTAGAAAACTAAGCACTCATGAAAAGGTATATCTCTCTTTTTCTAGTCTGGCTACCATTAATTGTAATGAGCCAATCCAATGAAGTTCAATTATTGGACGAAAGTCTGAATGAAGGCTGGATCTCTCTGACCGAAGACTGGAAATACCGCATAGGAGATGAGCTAAATTGGGCTCGACTAGAATATGATGACAGTACTTGGAGAGAGGCCGTTGCCGAATACAACAATATCAATTCTACAGGTGATACAGCTATTGCCGGAGAAGGTGAAATTATCTGGTTCCGTAAAAAAATCAAGTTAGCTGGAAGTGTACGAGAACCAATAATTTTTAATATCAATCAAGTAGGTGCTTCCGAGATTTACCTGGACGGAGAACTTCTTCAAACTCTTGGTGTGGTGAGCACTAATCCTGAGGTTTTTGAACGTAAAAGTCAAGTGGATGATATCTATTTACTCCCTCTCCAGACTGGTAAAGAGCAAGTTCTCGCCATTCGTTACGCAACGGGTAATCAAGATTATCCCTTGTTAAGTGAAAGCCCTTCTCTGATTGAGATCAAGCTTACTACCCTAAATGTTTTAAACAGCAATGATTCCTCAATAAATACTGGATTGGCTCTGATACCGGTAGGTTTTGACACCTTCCTCATTAGCCTGGGCGCTACTTCGCTGATATCGATTCTCTTCTTAACACTCTTCCTCTTTTTCCCTAAGGAAAGAATCAATGGATACTTTGCTCTATCCACCTTGTTCATGTCTTTTTTCTTGATTTTTATTTACATCGTCTTTTCTGTAGAGGGATCCAGTTTTTGGCATCTTACTGCTGCAACTATCTGCCTGTATTCGGGAATTCTATTGATGCTTTTTTGCATCTATCGCATCTTAGATCGCAAAGTGGGGTTTTGGTTTTGGACACTTACTACCTTATTCTTAATCGATATAATTTTAAAAATAGTATACCCCATTGTTGATCTAGGCTTAAGTCAAATTCTATTTATTGGTACGGCTATCATCCTTAGTATACGTTCACTTAAAACGAATAAAGTTGCCGCACTCATTTTCTTGTGCTGTATCGGATTAATATTTATTTATTTTCTTTCAATAATGATTACAAATATGCTGGGAATTGATAATTCCAGCTATGGACGGACCTTTGGCGGTCTTTCATTTATGCTAATGCCATTGAGCATCGCGATCTATTTAGGGTATAGCTTTAGCCAGCGTAGCAGGTCTCTCGAGCTACAGCTCCAAGCGGTAAAAAAACTATCTTCTGAAAACACTAGAATTCTTTCAGACCAAAAGAGCATCTTGGAAAAGCAAGTCACCGAGCGCACATCGGCACTGAACGAATCTTTAGATAACCTAAAGGCAGCGCAATCGCAACTGGTCCAATCCGAGAAAATGGCTTCACTAGGGGAGCTAACAGCAGGGATAGCACACGAAATTCAAAACCCACTCAACTTCGTCAACAACTTCTCTGAATTAAACAAAGAGCTGGTAGAAGAAGCCGTTGAAGAATTGGAAAAGGGTGACATTGAAGAAACCAAATCTCTCTTGAACGATTTAGGTGAGAATTCTGAAAAAATAACCCACCATGGAAAGCGTGCCGATGCCATCGTAAAAGGAATGCTCGCCCATAGCCGAAGCGGAAAGGGTGAAAAAAAACCAACCGACCTCAATCGACTGGCTGAGGAATACCTCAAGCTATCTTATCACGGAATTCGAGCCAAAGACAAAAGCTTCAACGCCGACTTCAAAACCGATTTTGATCACAATCTCCCGAAAGTAAATGTCGTGCCGCAGGACATCGGTCGCGTTTTACTCAACTTGATCAACAATGCCTTTCAGGCGGTCAATGGTGTTTCAAACCCCACCGTCACCGTCAAAACCGAACACACTACGAGCAACGAGCTAGGCATATCCATCACTGACAACGGCCCTGGCATTCCCGATGACATCAAGGAAAAAATCTTCCAGCCCTTCTTTACCACCAAACCAACTGGCCAGGGAACGGGGTTGGGATTGAGTTTGAGTTATGACATTGTGAAGGCGCACGGAGGAGAGTTGGATTTGGAATCTAAATCCGGAAAGAAAACCACATTTACCATTTTATTGCCACTAACAACTTGAGATTATGAGAGTACTATTAAACGTTTTTGGTTTTTTCTTTTTAACGCTTGGATCATTGACGGCGGCTCATGGCCAAGACTCTCTATTTGTTTTGAAGTCTTCAGATGTAAATGAAACAGGCTATTTGAATGCCAGCAGTATCACTGAATGGGAATTTAAAAAAGGGCATGATCTATCTTGGAAAGATTCTTCTACAGACGATAAGAGTTGGTCGAAACTTGATTCTTCAGAAATAGCTCGGTTAGACTATGATGATGAAGGGAAATTTGAAGGCTGGTTCCGTTTTAGATTCAAAATGGAAGATGAGTTTGAAGCACTACCATTATTTCTATTAAGTATCAATTCCGCAGCACAAGACATTTATTTAGATGGCCGGCTAATGGGATCATTTGGGAAAATTAGTGAAAGCTCAATTGAATATAGAATGAATTCAATGGACAGGCATGTCTTCCTCCCGCTCATTGCCGGAGAAACCTACCAACTTTCCGTTCACTTTGTAAAGAAGGAAGGCTTTCAAGAGTTTGCCTTAGGAAGCTCCCCTCTTCTTTCGGAAAAAGGGTTCCTATATTTTACCGATTATGAAACAGCCAGTGAACGAGAGATAAAATTTGAAAGGACCAAATCCATAGTGAGTATTCCTCTTACTTTGTCCACCTTGATTCTCTTGGTAGCCTTTTTGGTTACTTATTTAAATAGGTCAGAGAAGCATCTCAGGTATATCGCCTTTTCTATGCTTTTCATTTGGTTCTATGTGCTCAACATTTATTTTAGTTTTCACTTCTCTAGTCCGTACTCGCGGCCGATTTCCTCCACAATAAGTGCGTTGTCCTTATTAGGACTGTTCGTGATACTTCCCATTTTGGCTGCTCAGATTTTTTACGGTCGTATACTCAAGTGGATTAAAATTGTCAGTATAATTACTACCCTCTTGTTTATAGGTTATCGATTCGGCAATGATTTACCAAACGTTACTCCTGTAGCGGCAATTGGTAGCTGCATCTACATTATTTTTAAATCCCGTAAATCCATTAGCAATCAAAAGTGGGCCATTGTGGCAGGTATTATTGGTACACCTTTGTGCCTTCTGATCACCTTTTTGGTGAATCTATTTGAGTTAATTGACAACTATAGTATTGGCTATTTCTATGTGTTTTCGATTTCTGTTTTCCCGGTAAGTTTGTTAGCCTTTATTGTCTTATGGTTGAGAGATTCCATTAACAATGAAAAAGAGAAAGCATCTCAAGTGATTGCGCTTACCAAGGAAAAACAAACTTTTTTGGAAGACCAAAATGTAAAATTGGAGCAGCAGGTTTCTAAACGCACCCAAGAATTAAATGACTCATTACACGATCTAAAATCCACCCAATCTCAACTCATCCAAGCCGAGAAAATGGCCAGCCTTGGGGAGCTCACCGCTGGAATCGCCCATGAGATCCAAAACCCGCTCAACTTCGTCAATAACTTCTCAGAGGTCTCTACTGAATTGCTGGAAGAAATGGCAGAGGAGATCGAAAAAGGCGATATGGAGGAAGTCAAAGATTTGTCGAAAGACATTAGCGCCAATTTGAAAAAAATCACCCACCACGGCAAGCGTGCCGACGCCATCGTAAAGGGAATGCTCGCCCATAGCCGCAGCGGCAAAGGCGAAAAGACACCAACCAATCTCAACGCCCTAGCCGAAGAATACCTCAAACTCTCCTTCCACGGCTTGAGGGCGAAAGACAAAAGCTTCATCGCTGACTTTAAAACAGATTTTGATCCCGACCTACCGAAAGTAAACGTCGTTCCGCAAGACATCGGACGGGTACTTTTGAATTTAATCAACAACGCCTTTCAGGCTTGTGCGCAATCAGCTACTGAAAACCCGCTGGTCACCGTCGCTACCCAACGATCGGCAAACGACGAAATACGCATTACGGTTACCGACAATGGCCCTGGCATCCCTCGAGATATTCAAGACAAAATCTTCCAACCCTTTTTTACCACCAAACCGACTGGACAAGGAACAGGCCTCGGACTGAGCCTTAGCTATGATCTTGTGAAAGCCCACGGTGGGAAGCTCACTTTGGATTCAACTGAAGGCAGGCCGACTGCATTTAACATCCATTTGCCTGTATGATAAAAGCAATGAAACAAATTCTCTATATTCTTATCGGATTGATCATTTCAATCCATTCATTCTCACAGAGTAGTGCAGGGCAAATAGATAGTTTGCGCCAAGTCTACCATTCAGCAAAAC
Source organism: Cryomorphaceae bacterium 1068 (assembly GCA_027214385.1). NCBI lineage: Bacteria > Pseudomonadati > Bacteroidota > Flavobacteriia > Flavobacteriales > Cryomorphaceae > Cryomorphaceae bacterium 1068. The sequence goes on from JAPVXR010000013.1 coordinate 91,972, forward strand.
CTGATACAAACAAAGTCAAAGCAGGAATAGCTTTGGTTTACGCCTATGTGCACCTCGATATCGATTCGTCTATTAACTACGCATTAGAAACTTCTGAACTGGCCAATTCAATAGGTGATAAACGGTTCGAAATTATAGCTAAGTATGCTCAGGCAAGAGCACTATCTGAAAGGGATATTCCAACAAGCATGCAGCTTTACTTCGAAATCCTCGACCTCAGCCGTGAAGGAGGCGATAAGACCGGTATGGCGCAATGCTATAATTCTATTGGACTAGTGTATCTCTACTCAGGGAGTCCCGAGAAATACATAGATTATCTGAATAAAGCACGTAAGATTTATGAAGAGTTGGGAATGACCTCACAGATCAACCATTGCTTGGCTGAAATAGGAGGTGTTTATGCTAACATTAACAGAGATTCTGCCTTGTACTATTTAAATCTTGCAGGGGTTGATTCTTCAAGATGGAAATCACAATACTTTCAATACTATTGGGGAGTCACAGAATCAACGGAAAATCCGGATAAAGCGAGAACACACTTTTTAAAAAGCTTGGAAATATCCCTGGAAAGAAACGATCTGAGATGCTACAGTCTGGCTTCGCGTTGGTATTGCATTTTTCTGCAAGAAGAGAATGAAATTGACTCAGCCATCACGGTGGGTAAAGGTGGTTTGAAAGCAGCACGTCAACTGGGCTTTTTAAGGGGGCTTCGGAATAATGCCGAGCAATTACATAAGATCTACGATAATCTGAATCAGATTGATAGTGCCTACAAATACTTGACCATTCAAATTGATGCGCAAAACGAGCTCTTGAGCCAGGAAAAGATAGATCAGATTCAACAGACTTCAATAAGGGAGCAGAGAAGAGCTCAGCAATTGCAGGCCGAAAAGGACCAAATTCAGGCAGAAATTAGGTTGTATGGGGCTGCCGGGGCGGCCATTGTTTTTCTTGCTTTTACAATCTTCTTTTACCGCAATCAGCGCAAAACAAAAAGATCCAACCAACTCCTACGGAAACAAGCGCAAGAAATTGAAGAAAAAAATATTGAGTTGAAAGATTCTTACGATAATCTCAAATCCACCCAATCTCAACTTATCCAAGCCGAGAAAATGGCCAGCCTCGGGGAGCTCACCGCGGGTATTGCCCATGAGATTCAGAACCCGCTCAACTTCGTCAATAACTTCTCGGAGGTATCATCTGAGCTATTGGATGAGACTATTGAAGAGGTGGAGGCAGTAAAGACAAGGCATGCCTTGTCTCAACGGCATGCCTTGTCTCAACAACAGGACTCGTCTCAAGACAAAGAAAGCTTGACCGAAATCACAGACCTACTAAGCGACGTTAAATCAAACCTGGAGAAAATCACCCACCACGGAAAGCGGGCCGATGCTATCGTAAAGGGGATGCTAGCCCACAGCCGCAGCGGAAAAGGAGAAAAGCTACCGACCGACCTCAACGCCCTCGCCGAGGAGTACCTCAAACTATCCTACCACGGCTTGCGTGCTAAGGACAAAAGCTTCAACGCCGACTTCAAAACCGACTTTGACCCCAACTTGCCAAAGGTGAATGTCGTACCACAAGACATCGGACGAGTGTTACTCAACTTGATCAACAATGCCTTTCAAGCAGTAAACGAAAGAAGCAAACGAGAAGAGCCGGAATATAAACCTACTATTACTCTCAAGACTGAGCTAACAGCTAACGGCCAACAGCTAATAGCTATTTCCGACAACGGCCCCGGTATCCCCTCCGATATCAAAGACAAAATTTTCCAGCCTTTCTTTACCACCAAACCAACGGGCCAAGGAACGGGATTAGGCTTGAGTTTGAGTTACGATATTGTGAAGGCGCATGGGGGGGAGCTCACTTGCGAATCAAAAGAAGGAAAGGGAACCGAATTTATCGTTAAATTGCCTCAGAATTTATGACAGTCAAAGAACCCACATTTTTCGTCGACCTATTGCAGAGCCAAACGCCAAATCTAGCCGCTATCCTTTCTTGATATGACCTCTAAAGGAGATACAAAAATAGAATCAGAGCTGGATAAAGCCTATGAAACATTCTTGAAAGTGGGTTTTATGGAAATGGATGTAGAGCTTCTGGATGAGGTGATAACTCCTAATATTTTTGGTTTCGGAACCACCATTGACGAGAAAATCAATAATGCCGATGAAATCAAAGCATTGATCAAAAAGCAAATCAAAGAAGGAGAAAACGGCAAATTTAGCTATGATAGACTCCAACATAGGAAGCACCTTTTAGCAGGTGGCCACTCAGCCATTATGGTTGAAGAAGGTGAGATAAAAATAGAGATGCCAGAAGGCTCGATTCAATTCCCTTTTCGCGTCTCCACTATACTTGATCAAATAGACGGAAAGTGGAAAGTCGTCCACTGGCACGGTTCTACCCCTGTGATGAGCGAAGACGATACGTATCACATCAACGACTGGAAAAAGAAAAACGACGAACTCCAAGCCAAGGTGGTCGAAAAAACGGCAGAACTGGCCGCTTCCCTAGATGAGCTCAAGGCTACCCAGACCCAACTCATCGTTCAGGAAAAACTTGCAGCCTTGGGTCAGCTCGCGGCTGGAATAGCCCACGAGATCAAAAACCCGATGAACTTCATCAACAACTTTTCGGAGCTTAATCTCGAGTACGTCGAGGAGATTACCGAAATGGTAGACGAGTTGGAGAAATGCGATTCCACCGAAGAAATCAAGGAAGTCCTCAACGATATGGCGGACAACCTGAAGAAAATACACCAGCATGGCACCCGTGCAGATAGCATCGTGAAATCCATGCTCTTGCATTCGCGCGGCGGCAGCGGCCAGTTGGAACCTACCGACCTCAATGAACTCGTTAGCGAGTACGTCAACTTGGCGTTTCACGGTATGCGGGCAGGGAAAAATCCGATCAATGTAAAAATCGACTACGACTTTGACGATGCGATAGGGATGGTGCCCGTATTCCCCGAAGACTTTAGTAGGGTAGTGCTCAACCTTTGTAAGAACGCCTTTGACGCAATGCGCGGAAAGGTAGAAGCAGGGTCGAACGGCGACTACCTTCCTGCACTCCATATCACTACCGCTAAGGAAGGCGATAATGTGAAAATCATATTTAAAGACAATGGCCCGGGGATACCCGACGGAATTCAACAGAAACTTTTCGAGCCTTTCTTCACCACCAAAAAAGGTACGGAAGGAACGGGGCTCGGTCTCAGTATTACCCACGACATTATAAAAAACCACAAGGGACAGATCGTGATTGAATCGGAGCTAGGTGCTCACACCAGATTCATCATCGATTTACCCATCACCAATCAAAACTAACCGGCATGAAGATATTAATTGTAGATGACGAGCGAGATGTAGAAATGCTTTTCCGTCAGAAATTCAGAAAAGAAATCAAGCGCGGAGAGATAGAAATGGTTTTTGCCTTTTCGGGGCAGGAAGCCTTAGATCTTCTCGATAAAAGCAAGCCGCCCGAAGTGATGTATGTATTTTCGGACATCAATATGCCGGGCATGACAGGGCTAGAGCTACTGGATAAAGTAAAGGAGCGCTTTCCATCGATTAATGTAAGCATGATATCTGCTTACGGCGACACCGAAAACTACAACAAGGCTAAAGAATCGGGTGCGAAAGAGTTCTTTACCAAACCGATCGATTTCAATTCGCTAAAAGAAGAAATAGGCGGCTTGATTAAATAACAAGACAGTTATGACCAAAATACTTGTGGTAGACGACGAGGAGGATTTGAAAGTATTGATCAAGCAGCGCTTTCGTCAAAAAATACGTCAGAACGAGTACGATTTTATTTTCGCTGAAAACGGTCGGCACGCATTGGAGCAGATACTTGCTCATCCCGATGTGGATTTGGTATTGAGCGATATCAATATGCCCGAAATGGACGGGCTGACCCTACTGACAAAGCTCAGTGAGCAAAACTCCTTGCTCAAGTCTGTTATCGTATCGGCTTACGGCGATATGGAAAACATTCGCACCGCGATGAATCGCGGTGCATTCGACTTTATCACAAAACCCATCGATTTCAAAGATCTCGAAATTACCATCGAGAAAACCATAGTACATGTGGCAGCGCTGAAGAAAACCTTACAGGCGGTCAAAGAGAACAACATCCTTCGCATGTACGTGGACGAAACCGTGCTCAACTTTATGGGTGGAAAAGAAGCTGAGACTGCCCTCTTTGAAAATGAAACCATAGAAGGTACCGCGGCCTTTATTGACATTTGCGGTTTTACTGCCATTAGCGAAACCGAGCCTGCCGATAAGGTGGTAAAGATGCTCAATGCCTACTTTGACATTATCGTGCATGAGATCATCAAAGAAGAAGGTACGGTGGACAAGTTTCTCGGAGATGCGGTCATGGCTACCTTCCGTGGCGATTACCATGTTGATCGTGCAATAGATGCATGCCTATCCATACGCAACGCCATTGAAAACGCCGACATCGGTATTGGCGAAGACTCTTATAAACCCGACGTTTCCATAGGGATAAACAGTGGCGAAATGGTGTGGGGAAACATCGGTTCGGCTGCTCTGCGTAGACTGGACTACACCGTAATTGGCGATGCGGTAAACGTAGCTGCGCGACTGCAAGCCGCAGCCGATAAAGGTCAGATTGTGATCGGGGAATCCAACTACTTAAAAGTGAAGGAGTCTTTTGAGTGCAAAGAAATTGGCGAGATTAATATGAAGAACAAGAAGTTGCCTCTAAAGGTATACGAAGTGCTGAAGTAAGCCTCGTTCCTCTTTTTCATTACACAGTCAGCAAGCCGAACTCTCTGAGCTCTTGTATGGGTTTGGAATACCAAAACAGTTCAAAATTTTCAAATTGTGTTTCGTAGTCGGCTTTAACCTGCCCGAATGTCAACAGCCTTTCTTGGGTTGGCGACAGCTTAGGAAAGGTATTCATCAACCATTCCCCTTTGTCTTTGTCCAGTTTGATTTGAAAAGATTCCCGCTTATCGTGAAACGTGAGCCGAAGGATCTCCCAAGTCTTGCCTTTTTTTGTTTTGGATTGAGCTTTCGCGAAAGGCACCCCACCCAGCCATACGACTTTGGCAGCAGCCTGCACACTGATGTAAGGCTCCGATTCTAAGCAAGTGAGGATATAATCTTGCCTGACTTTGGTCTTAGGGATTTTAAAATCAAACCATTCTTGAAGTGGCAATTCAAAACCGAGGCCGTGCATAAAATTGAAGAGCGACTTCTTTAAGCCAAAGCTGAATTGGCCGTGATCGATGCCCGTTTGGTCAGTAAAGTCTACATCGTTATTGGCGAAGGTGATCTCTTTGTAAATGGGTTCAATGCCGTAATCTGAGGGATTTAATCCAACGGGACTGTGCGCCGTGAGCGCAAACTGATGCCAGAATCCCGATTGCAGAACGCCCTGCTCAAAAAGCTGTCGCACCATTTCCAAGCTATCTATCGTTTCCTGCACGGTTTGCGTTGGATAGCCGTACATCAGGTAGGAGTGCACCATGATATTGGCCTGGGTGAAGTTGCGCGTCACGCGAGCCACTTGCTCTACCGTCACGCCTTTGTCTATCAATGCCAAAAGACGGTCAGAAGCCACTTCCAGTCCGCCCGAAACGGCGATGCAGCCCGATGCCTTCAGCAGGTAGCAGAGGTCTTGGGTGAAGTTTTTCTCAAATCGGATGTTGGTCCACCAGGTCAGGGAGAGCTCCCGCTTGATGATCTCCAAAGCAAGGGCTTTCATCAGGGCGGGAGGTGCGGCCTCATCTACAAAGTGAAAACCCGTTTCGCCCGTTTGTGCAATCAATTCTTCCATCCGATCTACCAAGAGCTTGGCAGCGATGGGCTCGTAGAGCTTGATGTAATCCAGCGATATATCGCAAAAGGTGCACTTGCCCCAGTAGCAGCCGTGGGCCATGGTGAGCTTGTTCCACCGCCCGTCGCTCCATAGGCTGTGCATGGGGTTGGCGATTTCAATTACGGAGATGTATTGATCGAGCTTGAGGTCCGAGTAGTCGGGAGTGCCTACTTCACTCTGCTTGTAATCCCGCCGCGTAGTATTGTTCTTGTGAACCACTTCTCCGTTCTCTATGAGAAAGGTGCGCTTGTATTCAACCCCTGTGTCGTCTTTCGCGGAAGCGTGCTGAGCCAGCAGTTCTATGGGCAGTTCGCCATCATCCAGAGTGATGTAATCAAAATAGGAAAAGACCCGCACGTCTTTCAGCGAGCGCAATTCGGTATTGGGGAATCCGCCGCCCATGGCCACTTTCACTTCAGGATAATGGGCCTTGATGAACTGAGCGCAGCGGAAGGCACTGTACAGGTTTCCCGGAAAGGGAACCGAAAAGCAAACCAATTTGGGATTGATGGCTTTTAGCTGCTTATCGAGAATCTTCAGCGTGATGCCATCGATGTGGGTCAATTCGCCTTGGAGGGTATCGTGCAATTCGTCAAAGGAATTGGCGCTTCGTCCCAGACGTTCGGCATATCGGCTAAAGCCAAAGTTGGGGTCGACGCATTCCACGATAAAATCAGAGAGATCTTCGAGGAATAAGGTGGCCAAGTGCTTGGCCTTGTCTTGAATGCCCATGGCGCCAAAGGCCCAATCCATATCGTCGAGCGCATCAAAGCGAGATGCCTCAGGCAAGAAATTCTCGGTACAAATTTGCCGTGCAAAGGTTTGGTTCTTTCCCTGAAGGAAGGCTACAACTTCGTCAATGACCAATAAGTAGTGGGCTCTTAAGGCGTATATCCTGTGGCCATTATCTGAGCTTACTCTGCGCTGCTTGTGCGCTTCAGCGAAAAGGAACTCAAAGCTCTTTTTGGAAAACAACTCCAGAATGACTTCAATGCCGAGATCCATTTGATACGCACCGATACCTTTCGTATTCAGAAAACCCTTGAGATAGGCCGTAGCAGGGTAGGGCGTATTCAATTGTGTAAACGGAGGAGTGATGAGCAGAAGGTCTTTCAAAAGTCAAATTTGGACTGGTGGCCGCAAAGATAGATGGAAAAGTGACTGGCAAATCTAAAGACAAAACAACTTCTTGCCTCTGTGTCCCTTTCTCTTGCTCTGTCGCAAATGCGCAGTATCGGGTAAAAACAAAACACTGATTTGCCGCATTTCTCAATCACAACTGCTTAGGCAACATTTCATCATCTATCAATGCCCGAATTCATTTTGTCTAAATTTGAGCCATCTATATATGTACACCAATGACACGAACTCTTTTTCTCTTTCTGGCAATTGCCTTATTTGCCTGTAATTCTACTCCAAAGCAATCGGGCGATTTGGGTGTAGTGAATTTGGAGGTGCAGGGCTCACCGGAAGCGGTTGAAGCCTTTAACCGAGGACTGCTACTACTCCATAGCTTCGAATACGAAGACGCTCGTGAATCCTTTCGAACGGCTACCGAAATAGACTCGGCCATGGCCATGGCCTACTGGGGCGAGGCGATGACGTTTAACCATCCCATCTGGCATCGGCAAAAGCCGGACAGTGCACGAGCTGTTTTAAACCGGTACACAATGGCAGGTGCTGAGCCTGAGTCAGACTTAGAAGCCGATTTTTTGGAATCTCTGGAAGTTCTTTATAATGAGGAGTTTGAGAAGGACCAGCGTGACGACAACTATTTGGAATTTTATACCGAGATGGCCGAGCGCTATCCGAAAAATCACGAAGTGCAATCCTTCTATGCGCTGGCCCTTTTGGGTTCGGTAGAAGATGGACGTGATGTGGAAGTTTATGGAGAAGCAGGAAAGATCGCTGCGCAAATCGTCAAAGAAAATCCACAACATCCGGGTGCCTTGCATTACCTTATTCATGCCTACGACGACCCTGGGCATGCCACACTCGCCATGGAGGCGGCAGAAACCTATGCTCAGGTAGCACCATCGGCTAGCCACGCCCTGCACATGCCATCGCATATCTTTGTAGCTAAAGGAATGTGGGATGCCGTCATTGCTTCAAATATCGACTCTTATCAAGCAAGCGTAGACAGGATGGTGGCAAAAGACTTGGACGATGATGCCCGAGGCTATCACGCTTATCACTGGCTCGAATACGGTTACCTTCAGAATGGTGAAATGGATAAAGCAGCAGTTTTACTTGATAGTATGATGATCCATGCAGAGGACACACCTTCCAAAAGAGGGCGCTCCCACCTGATTTATTTGCAAGGGACCTATTTGGCAGAGACGGGAGATTGGAACAGTCCCTACGCTGAAATGGCGATAGATGCGTCTGATCTCAGCATCACCGTAAAAGCAAAGCAGTACTTCATAAATGCCATGCGATCTTATTCTAAAGGCGATGCGGACTCGCTTAGAGCGACCCAAGAGCTGCTGGAAGCATTGATACGCAGAGAGTCTCTCTTTGCCGATACATTGGATTTCAAACTGTGTATTCCCAGCGATATAAGCAAAGCCAGGCCCAGCGATATCGTAGCAGCTAAAGCGATATTGTATCAAGTCTACGCACTTGGTTATATGCTTTCGGGTGATGATGAATTGGCAGAAGAATATCTGGTGAAGTCCACGGAACTGGAAGATTCGGGAGATTACAGTTACGGGCCTCCCGTGATTCAAAAACCCACACACGAGTTGTACGCCGATTGGCTATTGTCAAAAGAACGCTACGCAGAAGCCTTGGCTGAATACGAGATAGTACTTCATCGAGCACCGGGTAGAAGATTGGCGACCATTGGGGTTGAAGAGGCAAGGGCTCAGATCGGTAAAGACCAAACCGCGGCGATTTAGTGGTTCATAGATCGTAACCGAGTCGTTTGCTTGATAAGCAATGAGCATCCAATCAGCGTTATTTAAAATTCAATATGGAATCAAAAGAACTTATTCGAAAAGGTGAAGGTGAGAATTACAATTACGCTCAAGACCATTGCTTTGTGAAACTTTCGTCGCGCGATACAGACGGCGAATTATGTATAGTGGAAGATACTTTGAAGCAGGGGTTTCATCTAAAGCGTCACCATCACAAGGTCATGACAGAGGTATTCTACATGTTGGTTGGGGAGCTAGAGCTCATTTTCGATGACGAAACAATTGTTCTGAAAGAAGGAGACACTATAACGGTTCCGCCAAATGTTTGGCACGAAGCTAAATCAGCGGAAGGCGGAAAGATGCTTACGATATTCAAAAACGGTGCGTTTGACATTTTCTTAGAGCAACTCTCCACAATGACCGAAGATGACTTTTCAGATGCGAAGCTAATGAAGGCCGTCTCTGCCAAATTTGATATTTACGAGGAGTAATGCAAAAAAAGAAACCCTTCCACGACGGGAAGGGCTCTTTGAGGTTTGGTTGCAAAAACAACAGTCTTGTTATTTTGCTGTGGTCAATAGCCGCGTTACGTCCTTTTTCTCGTAAACATATACGTGCTTTCCATCGGTGGTAAGGGAATTTCCAGCCCCTTTCTTGGCATTGAAAGCCCAGTACTTACAACCGTCTTTGATGTCAAAAGCAGCGATGTCATTCTTTGGTGTTTCCAGAATCAGAATGTTTTCGTGGAAGTCAACCACAGAAGCTCTTTTGTATTTATTGGCGGCGACTAAACTCCCGTCAGCAGAATTAAAAGTTGAAACTCCTTTTTCTCCAACTACTACAATCATTTCCTCATAGGGCAAGATCACCACGGCATTTCCGACTCCGCCGTTTTTCACCTCAACTTGGTAGTTTACATCTCCACCATGAATCTTTAAGCTGTACAGTTCCTTTCCCGAGCACACCACAAGGTTTTCACCATAGACGAGCATATTGGTAATACCCTTTTTGAATTTTTCGGAATCCCAGATGAGTCTGCCGTCTTCGTCGCTGTACGCCTGCACACCGCATGGCTTGATGTTTTGATCGTATACTTTCTTGGTGTAAGTAATATTTCCGTCGGCATCTTTTTCTCTAAACACCCCCTGAATTTCTACCACGCCACCTATTTGAAGCAGGAGTTTCCCATCTTCCAAGTACATGTTTGGAACCACTTTTGCGCCACCACCTATCTCTTGTGATTGCCAAACCAAACGGCCTGTGCTTCTTTCGTATTTGTTGATGTGCTGACCTTTTTTGCCTTCCATATCAAGCACATACACAAACTCATCTGTAATGATAGGATCGGGAAGTGCACCGTAAACGCCAAAGGCAGTTGCATTGCCGGGTGCTTTAACGGGAATTTTGTAATCAAACGCAGCACTCCACTTTTCTGCTCCCGTTTTGTAGTCATACACCTGCAGTCCGCCCAAGTGAAGAATTACATTTCCATCTATCACATCAATGCCATATAGCCAGTCGCCTGTTACCACTTTCTTACTCGCTCTACCTATGTAGGTATTCTCCCAAACGAGCTCCCCTGTTTTCATGTTGATTTTGGCAATCTGATTTTTAAATCCTGAAAACATCGCTATCAATCCCGATGGAATAAAGTTTACGGTAGTAAGGAATCCGTCTTCGTAGTAATACTTTCCAACTTTTCCTTTGAATTTGGCGGTGCTCCAGAGTTCTTCGCCCGTGTCGGCGTTTACGAAAAGGTTCACATCTTTAAACGTAAACAGAAAGCCATTTTCCTCCTCAATGAAGGAAATCATCTCTTCTTGCTTCAGCTTGTATCGATCAGATTCCCACAATAAGTCGCCTGTTACCATGTCAATAACGGCTACTTGCTCTTTTCCCATTTTTAGATCGAGGAGAAAGATTTTTTTCGCCTCCCAAACGGGAATGATCCCATCTACTTTTTTGAGTCGTTGAGAGATGTCCGTAAAGTCCTTTGTCCACACCACCTTGCCGGTTTCATTTTCGTAAACGGATATATCCTTATTCGAGGCAGTATATCCGTAGCCTACCCAGCCACCGTTGTCGCAGCCAAAGAAGTCTATCTGGTGGTCGAGTCGGGTTGACCACATTTCGGGCATATCGTCTTGCGCACTGATTGACAAAGCCAAAAACAAGCCCGTAATAAAAATTGATATTGCTTTCATTTTAGTTGATTTTAATAGTTATGGAATTATAAATGTGTATTGAAAATTATAGAGGTTTCCTTTGGGTATTTTGAAATCAAATTTGTGGTGCCTTACCAAATCATTTAAGGTGTTTTGTCCGTGGATGGAGGCGTCTTCTGATCGCTCCAAAGAGCGCATATGGGTTATTTTCCCCTTGTCGCCCACGGTTATTTGATAGGTGTAGCTCCCGTGTATTTCTTCTTTTTCCATGCCTTTCAGGAATTTTTCATCTTGGACGAGTTCGTCGAGATTCTTGGTGGCAAGTTCTGCAAACTCGTCACTCGTTTCTACGAATGGTCGTTGTGCTGAAAGCTCAGCACCTGTGAGCAGAATTGCGAACACAAGTAGTATTTTGAGGTTAGTTTTCATATGGTATTTCCCATTTAAAGATTAGAGATCCGTTGGTTATCAGAAGGTGGCTGTCATCAGCAGAAAATGCGATTCCTACGCGTCCGTCATCGGCAGGAAACTGCCCCTTCGTGTGACTTCCAAACATTCGCTTAGCCAATTCAAATCGAGCTATTATGCTTGCGTCATCGTACCTGCACACCCATACTTCAGGGAAGCGACCTTTGTTGATAGTCACCAGTGCGAAATACTCTTGGCTATTGCTGAATTCGAAGTCGGGCTCGTAGATGGAATTTGAAACGAAGCCACGGGGTAAGGTTTCTCCGTTTTCGACATTGATTACCGAGATGTACCTGGTACCCGTCATCCCCGTTTTTGCGACCACCTTGGTATGCGGTACCGAGTAGCAGAGTAGGGTAGAGCCTTCCGGCGAAAACTCCAGCGCGTAGGGAATGTCAAACATTTCATCAACGGTGTATAGCCTTGTGTAGTTTTCCGTTTCGTAGACGGAAATGCACTGCCGGTACTTCTTGAAGATTTTGTAGTTGTCTTTTTGCTTCTTCTTGGTGATGTAAGAATTGAGGTATTCATCTTCCACATGATGAGAGATGGCCACCTGGGAACCATCGGGAGAAAAGGCCATGCAATTGGTCGCGTCAGGGGTAGGGAGGAGTACTTTCTTTCCTTTGCCCGAAAGGCTATAGCTATACAGGTTGTCACCTTCAAGCACGATCAACTCCTCATTGTTGGGGTGAAAGTCGGCATCGTGGCCTGCATCGATGGTCAGCACCTCTTTTCCCGTGGCAGCTTCTACCACTTCAAACTTTACCTCGCGGTCTTTATTGGGAGCGTAATCCAAGTATTTGAGCTGCTGAAGCAAAATGTACCTGCCATCGCTCGAAAGATTGACTCGAGAACCGCCGTACCAATTGCCCACATCGTAAGTCGACTTGATATTGAGATCTTGGTCTACCACATATAGCGGAAAGCTCTGCGTGGCTGAGATGATGTAATCTTCCGTTCCAGGAATGATGTCAATGTCTGAATGCAGAAATTTATAAGGGGCAGGCGAGACATCTATTTTCTCAAAGACCATATTCGTGCTTTGCCCCAATAGTTGCAGTGAACAAAAGAATATCGAAAGAATAGTTATGCTTTTTGCCTTCATTAGTCTATAAGTTTCATTTTTATCGCATGCCGAATCATCCCGGCAACGTTCTTTACTTGGAGTTTGGTTCTGATGCTTTTTCTATGACTGGCTACCGTTCCCTCATCGATATTTAGCAGAAGAGCAATTTTTTTGCTGGTGAAGCCTTTGGCAATAAGCGCCAGTACTTCTTTTTCTCTTCCGGAAAGTGGATGTGTGTAGAATGATGAATCGGCTGTCATATTCAGTTGATTAGAACAGGACAAAGATTCCTAAAGCACGTTGGGTAATAAATAGGGAGAAAGCCCTAATCGTATAGGGTAAATACCCTAATTCTTAAACTAGACCGTTGGAAGCGGCCAGTTTTACAAGAGCTGCTGAATTGTGAACCTGCAGTTTTTTCATGAGGTTCGTTCGGTGGGAATCTACCGTGCGGTGAGAGATGAATAGTTCTTCTCCAATTTCTTTATTGGACATTCCTTGAGCGATGAGTTTGAGGATTTCCCGTTCTCGCTCGCTGAGTTTTGAAAAGAGTAGGGCGTCCGTTCCTACGGTAAAATTACCCGGAGTTACATTCTCTCCTGTAATGACCGCACGCGCCGCATCGCCGCTGAAGTAGGTTTTTCCTTCGGCCACCCGTTTCAACGCGGTTTCAAATTCAGAGCGATCTGAATTTTTCAGTAGAAAACCACTGGCACCGATTTCCATCATGCGTTTGATGAGAGACGGGTCGCCGTGCATGGTGAGTATGATAACCTTTGTTTCAGGACTCCGCTTTTTCAGTTCGATGGTCGCTTCCAAGCCATTCATTACGGGCATATCTACATCCATAAGTACAATGTCGGGCTTCAGCATATCTGTAAATTCCAGCGCCTCTTTTCCGTTTTCGGCTCCTCCTACTACCTCAAAGCCGCCCAAGCTATTCACGAGCTCGCTTATTCCGCTTTGCACCAGGGTATGATCATCGACAATCAATATGCGCATCAGGAGAGGGGAGTTTTAATGGTGGTTTCGGTTCCGCCTTCTTCGGGAAAATCAAAGCTAAGAGAGGCATTGATTTGCTGAAGGCGCGATTTGATGTTGAGGAGGCCATGGCCCTCATCTTTTGTCGGGTTAAAGCCTTTTCCATTGTCTTTCACGGCCAGCACCAGCGTTTCGTTTTCCTTTAAAAGATCGATAGAGACGCGATCGGCTCCAGAGTGCTTGAGAATGTTGTTGATCAATTCCTGTGACACGCGGTACATGTTTACCTCCACTTGGTCGGCGAAGCGGTTGCCTTCTGTATCGTCGTGAAAGTGGTACCTGATATTATTGAGGCCCAAGCTTTTTTCTAATGAATCTTTGATCGCCGCGCCGAGCCCCAGCTCGCTCAGCGATTTTGGCATCATTCTATGTGAGAGCTCTCTCACATCTTGCGCCGATTCATCTACCACTTTCTCAATCAACTGAAATTTGGTTTGATTCTCTTCGCCTTGGTCCTTCATCTGATTGGACATATTGGCGAGCCCGAGTTTAATGCTGGAAAGCTGCTGACCGATGCCATCGTGCAGTTCTCTGGCCATTCTCCTTTTTTCCTGTTCGGTGGCGTTTATTACTGCATCAAGTTGGTTTTTCTGCTCAGCTGCAATGGCTCGTTGTAGCTCTGCCTCTTTTTTGGATTTAATAAAGCGGTACCCCAGAATTCCCGATACCAATGCCAACAAGAGAATTCCCGATAGCCCCAGAAGCATATTGTTCCTAGCTTGAATTTTAAGATCGGCTTCTTCCAGTTCGAGTCCTTGAATTTTAATCTGTTGCTCTTTTTCCTTCGTTTGGTATTGCGTCTCCAGCTCCTGAACGATCTCTTGTTGGTTTTCGCCAAGAACCGAATCATGAACTGCCAAGTACTGCACATGGTATTCCAAAGCCTTTTCAAAATTGCCTAAGTTCTTGTACGAACTGGCCAAATTGGCGAGGGAAATCTCACGGTCGTGCTTCGAGTCAATTTCGTTGGCCATGCGCAGGCACTTCTCTAGCGTTTGGATCGCTTGGCGCGGGTTGCCCATTTCATTCTTCATCTCTGCAATGTTCGAGAGGGTACTGATCTGTCCGCGAATGTCGCCAAGGGTGCTGTCTATTCGATAGGATTCGCGGAATTGATCGATAGCACTCTCCATATCGCCCATGTAGTAATACACGGCGCCAATATTGTTGATGCTTTCAGACATTCCCTGAAGGTTATTGAGCTCCTTCTCTATTCCGTAAGACCTTTCGAAGTATGTGAGCGCAGAATCAAGCACACCCTGATTGGCATAAACTATTGCGTAGTTATTGTAAATATTGGCAATCTCTTTTCGGTTGTTCTCTTCGGTTTGGATGTCCAGAGCCTCATCATAATAGGATAGAGCCTTGTCGTAGTCTTCCATATACATAAACATCACACCCACATTATTCAGTACCGTGCCGACATCTGTATTTTGATTCGCCTCTTTGTGCAGGTCGATGGCTTTTTGGTAGGATTTGAGTGCCTCTTCGTATTCTCCCTTATACCTGTAGCAAACACCTTTGTTGGAATGGATGGCTGCTTTGAGCGATACGGCCTCCGTTCCATCTAGATAGCCGAGAGCGCTGTCCGCATAAAGCAGTGCCTCATTGTAATATCCTTGAAATCTGTAGGCTACTGAGAGTTTGTGCATGGCATCCGCAGATCCGTAAGCATATTTGAGTTCGACTGATTTTTCAGCCGCTTCTTCCGCCATTTCCTTGGCACGATTTGGGTCTGATTGAGCAATGGTAAAACTCAGCTCGTTGAGTTTGTCTACCAAGGCTTGATTTTTCAGCCCTATGAGCTTTTGATCTAAGCTATCGACTTGCGCATACAAGCTGTTTAAGGAAATGATTAAACAGAACAAAAAGACTCTTTTCATATGATTAGTGTAACCAAAACGAATATATACCTCTTCTTTTAATTGTTCCACTTTTCATGAAAAATGAAGAGTAGATTAGACTCATTCTAGGTACTTTGACGGGTATGGTTTTGAGTGAATCGGTTTTTTATGGTAATGAGAAAAAAAGCTTATTTCTTAGGTTTCTATAAGAGGTGAATCTGTTTAAACTCGATTTTAACGACTAATAAAATGTTGTGTATCAAAAGCTAGGAGGAGTTAGATTTTTCACTGTAACCCGAGGCATAACTTCCTCTTTTGGGACATGTGAAAAAAACGTACTGCAACATTTTCCATCTCAATAGGATTAATGTAGATTGGCCACACGTGAAAAGATACTATTAATGGAAAACAGTAAAGTAATCAACCAGCTCAGAGTCGTGTTAAAAAACTTACCGAATGACTGGTTGGGCTTAACTACACACAGGCTGGATATTTACAATGAAGCTAAAGCCAAGACACAATTCTTGGATGAGTTTGAAGACTTATTGTCTAATGAGAGGGTCGATGCCACTGCGCTCAATGCTTTGCCCACGGCTTACGACTACATTCGTTTGGGGCATCCTTTGTCCTGTGTTTTGGAATGGGCTATTGCCAATTTGAATCACCTGAACTTTGAGAATGTTATTGGTTTTTCATCTATAACGGCTCCTGTTTTGGCGGTTCTTAGAAAGAACTTGTTTGAAGGTGAAAACACGCGGCTAGCTTATACCGGTGAATTGCCTGGCTTTTTTGATGCCGGCTTGGTTCGACGCGTTTATGGATATCAATTTGAGCTGACACAAGTTGCTCAAGAAGAGGATATTTCACAATTTGATGGAACCACCATTTTCCTTTCTCAAGGTGGTGAGTTGGGTAAATTCGAAACTAATCCCAATGTTGACTTTCGTATCAATGTCCATTCTGAGCTAGGGAGTATCCTGATCGTAAACGGCAAGAAGAATGAAAGTGCGATTTCAGAAATTCAGCACGTTCGAAGAAGAGAGACCATAGCTATGACACCTGCCGATTGTCTTACCGCCATAGAGATGCTGATAGGAGAGTCTTCTGACAGAAATAAGAATCAGGTTGACTCCGATAAAACCAAGGTTTTGAATTCCATTCAGGCTATTACCGGTGCACCGACAAAGCCATTGGTTGGTTCCAGCGGGCTATCTATTCAATATGCTATCATGATGGGGTTAATTGATGATGCTCTGGAGAAGCATCCCGGGAAAGCCATCAAATTTATCGTTCCTCCTAATTGTTATGGTGGGACAAACGACCAGGCAAGGAGAGTTGCCGCATGTCTTGACAATGTGGAGATCGTAGACTTACCGGTTGACGGCGAAAACGATATGGTACAGAGCATTCATGATGTTTTGGATCGAGTAGCGAAAGAGGATGCCGTTCCATATATCATCGCTGAGATTCCCACCAATCCAAGGGTAGAAGTTCCCGATCTTGATCAATTGAAAGCTGCGCTCGGCTCTAATCGAAAGACACAAAACGGTGAGGATGCAATTGATCCTGTTTTCATTTTAGACCAAACCTTCTGTCCGAATTTTCAGTTTTTGGGTGAAGGCAAAATTCTCTCAACGGTGCGTACGATATCTTATGCCAGCGGATCAAAATTTCCAAGTGGTGGAAAATGCACTGCAGGCTACTGTGTTGGAAATACGAAAGCTTTGGCCTTGATGGGCTCTATAGAAAGGCATCTTGAACTTTGTGATAATGAAGCTACCGATCTTCAGATGGAAATATTGGCGCAGCAATTGCCTTCAATGAATCAACGCATTACTGATGCCTATGAGAATACACGTGAATTTGTAGAGTTCATTAAAGAGAATTTGCCTTCGGCAAAAATCAATTTTGTATCAGAAGAATTGGCAAGTGAAGGATTTACACCATCGGTTTTTTCTTTGGATCTGCCTGCGGAAGGGCGCACACATGATGAGATAGAAGCCAATAAAAAAGTCTTGAACAACAGATTGATTCACATGATGATCACCGAAATTCCCAACGAAAGCAAGTACTGTGTGAGCTACGGGCAGCTAAAGGGATGCTATTGGACCATACCCGCTACATCCACTCAAGGCACTACGAAGGAGGGAGACAAAGACTACATCGTTCGGGCATCACTTTCGCCTGATATGGATCTTGAACGACACAAAAAAGTATTTTTAGATTTTGTAGCCACTATCCAATCATAACAACCATGACGCAACTTAAATTCAACCTTACTGATGGCAAAGAGTACATCGCTCTTGATAAGCTACTGAAGCTGATGCGGGTAGTAGGCTCCGGAGGTGAAGCCCACGCTGTAATTCAAGAAGGAATGGTGCTGGTAAACGGTGTTGCCGAAACTCAGAAGCGCAAGAAAATGCGCGTTGGTGACAAAGCCGAGTTTAATGGACAGGTGATAGAAGTGGAATCATGAATGGAACACAAAGAGCAGCTATCTCTATCGGATCGGCAGTAGAAATCGTTCTAAAAAAAGATCAGAGAACAGGCGCGTTGACCGCTGGAATTGTAGCAAGTATTCTGACCAAATCCCCAACTCATCCCCATGGAATAAAGGTGCGTTTGGAAGACGGGCAGGTAGGCAGAGTAAAGAAGGTATTATAACGTTGATTTCCCGGTGGTGTGCAAGCCTGTAGTTACAAGATGCCTAATAAGACTGCACCGAGCTTGTTCGATGTTTCTCATTTTAGCTTCTCCATGAAAATCAAAGTTTTGAAGAACAAAATCAAGGCTATAAGCTCGTCACTTTTTTGTTTTTTCCTTTTGTCGTTCAGTTATGGACAGTTTCCCCTAGACAAAAATTTTGAAGGACTGAAAGCTTCGCCACGTATAATGAGCGAGACCATAGAAATGGTTTCTGAAGGGATCAAGTTCAGGCAAGTTTATCATTTCGATGTTTCGGGACATCTCATGAAAATTGAAAACTACAATGACTATCACCTAGATGAAGATTCACTCCATCTTGGCGAGATTACCTATTTTGAATACACAACGGGCAATAGTCGAAGTAGTTTTACGCTGTCCGCAGATAAGAGCGACACAGTAAAGGTGACTCATTACGAGTTTTTTGGTGAGAATAACATTAAGGTCTATACTGAAAATTACAGCAATTCATATTTTACAGAAATCATTCAAACTCTCGATGAGAAGGGAAGGATTGTGGTCACTCATGGATTTATTTCAGATCGAGATAACGAAGAGATCTACACGGCCTCTATCACAAGATTCATCTACGATCATGATAAATTACTGAAGCTGATTGTAGTCAATGATCGTACAGGAGCCGAAGGTAAAGAGGTATATTGCCACAGCAGGAAGTATGATGAAGTGGGTAATCTGACTCACATGGAATACCAAGACGAGGATGGAGTGATTGTGAGTATTGTCGACAAATCGTATGAGTACTATGGCGCCGAAGTTAAGTAGCGCAAGTTAACTCAGAATGGCCGGGTCGATTTAAATGAAGTGATGATGGAGTGATTGGTGCTATCAAAAACATCAAAACTATTTTGAAAGTAGAATGAAAGTATGCGTTGCACAAGTAGAGCCTAGGAAAGGGGATATTCAAGAGAATATCAAAATCCACATGACTTGTGTAGAAATGGCCATTGCTGAGAATGTAGACTTTATTGCTTTTCCTGAACTTTCACTTACAGGCTATGAACGTGAACTCGCACAAGAATTGGCAATGGAGATAGATGACTCCAGGTTGGATGAGTTTCAAAATGCAAGCAACATCAATCATATCACAATAGGAGTAGGGATGCCCCTCAAATCAGAATTGGGAACGCATATCAGCATGATGTTCTTTCAGCCTCATCAAGCTCGAAAGATCTATTCCAAGCAAAAACTACACGCTGATGAAATCCCATTCTTTGTTGAAGGTCACGAACAGCTGATACTGACGGTTGGCAGCACTGAGATTGCCCCCTCCATTTGCTATGAATCCACGTTTGATGAACACTCTGAGAACGCCAAAAAACTCGGAGCTGATGTTTACTTGGCTAGTGTAGCCAAACCCAAGGGCGACATTGATAAGGCCTACAATCATTATCAGAGAGTGGCTGAAGAATTAGGTTTGACAGTGATCCTATCAAATAGTATCGGGCCTTGCGATAATTTTCTGAGTGCTGGAGGATCAGCAATTTGGGACTCGACCGGAGTTCTACAAGGGTCAATAAAATCACAAAGCGAAGGAATTCTAATTTTCGATACAATTGCTAAGGAGGCAATTGAAATATCGATAGCGCCTGTCGATTAATTCAAAGGAAATTTATGCAATTATGCACCAAGGGAAGGATGATATGGACGAGCTAATCAAAATTGGAAAGAGGAAGACAATCTTGATATCTATTGGTATTCTACTTGTATCTATCCATACCATCTATTTTTACCATGCCGTGAGACCCGAAATAGAAACGAAGAAATTAATACAGCAGATAATTCGATTTCTTCTGACAGTGGGCCTTTTGATGGTTACGTACAAAGGAAAAAAATGGGCGAGAATACTCTCCATTATTCTATTTTCTCTGGGAATGGTTGGGGGATTGATCGGACTAGTTGCATTAGACAGTGCCTCGTTTATCAATAAGTTGCCTTTGCTGGTGATGACTTTTGTATACTCTATAGCTGTTTATCACTTTGCCATTACGAAAAGCTTTAAGGCATATTTTGATCAACTCAATGGCAAGGAGGTAGAGCTCGAAGAAGAATTTTAGAAATCGCTTAAAGTCCCCCGGTACATTCAATCAGGGTACCTGAGTCATTGAGATTTTTTACTTTCGGTGAATGGATCATTGCCATTGCAAAAAGGCGACAATGAACCCAGAGAAAACGCATATGCACCATCCCGATTCCATTCGACTAAATAAAGCGATCAGCGATAGCGGTTATTGTTCTCGACGCCAGGCTGATAAGCTGATTGAGCAGGGTAGGGTGCGCCTGAACGGCAATAAGGTAAAACTTGGCGACCGCTCTATGCCGGGCGATAAGATTGAAGTAAACGGTGAGCTGATTACGGGCAACGATAACCTAGTGTACATTGCTTTGAACAAGCCTGTGGGCATTACCTGCACTACGGATCAGCGGGTAAAGGGAAATGTGGTAGATTTTATAGGGCACAGCGAGCGAATCTTCCATATCGGTAGATTGGATAAGCCCAGTGAAGGTCTCCTGTTAATGACTAACGACGGAGATATCGTAAACAAGATTCTCCGTGCGGGAAACGAGCACGAAAAGGAGTATATCGTCAAGGTGCACAAGCCCATATCGGAAGAGTTTATTGAAAGAATGGGAAATGGTGTTCGCCTCCACGAACTGAAGGTGACGACCAAAAAGTGCGAGGTGAAACGACTGAATCGGTTTACTTTTAAGATCATTTTGGTGCAAGGGCTCAATCGCCAAATCAGGCGAATGTGCGAACACCTGGGTTACGATGTAATGGAACTCAAACGAATCAGGATCATGAACATCGAATTGGGAAATCTCCCTCTTGGGGCTTGGCGCGATCTGACTTCTCAAGAATTGAAGGGCTTAAAAGCTTCGATTAAGGAATCAGATAATAGTTCATATGTCGATTCGCTTGAACAAGGTAAAGGACAGCATAAGTCCAACAAATGAACATGAACCGAATCGATAACTTTCAAAAACGCATTGAATGACTTTTAAAATAGCTTTCTCATTCCTTCGTCAGTTATTGTTATTAATGGCAATAGGTATGATCTCTGCAGAAAACCTCATGGCTCAAGAGGTAGATAGCCAGAGTGATAGAGACATCGCAAGGGCGCATATTACAGCTTTGAAAGGAGGGGCACTGTTGGTTCGGCTACAAACCAGAGCTCAGTCTTTGGAAACCCTCAAAGAGAGAGGATTGACCGATAAAGCGGAAGAGTTGGAGAGAAGACAAGTCGAGGAGAATCTCGAATATGTTAAAGCCTTTATCTCTGAATTTGATTTTGCTCCCGTTTACTTCTTTAGAAGCGAAGACTCCAAGCTGGTCAAAGAAGGCAGGCTGAGTGAGGTGGTTTTTTTAAACGATGATCTAGTAGCTGATAGCAGTATCACCGTAGAGGAGCGAAGTATCTATACCGCTGAATTTGGTAATGTTGCCCCTGACGATGAGAAAATGCGCCAAGATTACAGGCTTGACAAAGACAGTACCGGTGTCAAACAAAAGGCAACTTATTACGGCTCTGCTGATATGGGCTTCGAAGCATTGGTCATAATGGATGATCAATTCATCCAGTTGCGCAATCCATTTCCCTATTACGTGCGCACTTATGACAAGAAAGGTATCATAACTCGAAGTGCTGAAAAGGCCGTTCGGAAATTGAATCAAAAGTTGCACCAGTTCTACTGACAAGAGAAGCCAATCAGGCCCATCCAAGATGGCGTGATTTTCAATCAATCAACCACAATGAATTTCATCCCTAATGGGAAAAGCCGTTTACATGAAATCAGAAAGGTTTTGTCCTAGTCTTTCTTTTTTCTCCAGGTTGAATGATTTATCTGGAAATCGTGCTTAAATACTTATGACTCAGATTTGCTCCACAAGATGGAGGACAAGGATTTTCTCCCTTTACTACCTTCGGTGAAATACTTTTTACCACTGTATTTCCGGACAATTTAGCGGAAGTTAATAAAAATGTAGGGCTACCATTTTGTGTTGTTGCTCTGGTTACCTCAATTCCTGTGCAGCCCTCGGCCTTCAATAGCGCATTGATTTCATTATTGCTAATGGTCACGGCAAATCTGACACCATTTACATTTCGAACAGCTTTTGCTGCCTGATCTTTTGAGAGTTGATTTGTAGAAGGGGTTCCGTTTTGAATTCCTGAAAACAGGCGATATTTTGTTGAGGAGGAACTCATGACCTTCATATCAGCTCCTGAAGAAACACAAACAGCAAGCACGGATTCAGATCCGTTCGAATTAGGTTTTGCACTGTAAAACCGAATGGCTTCACAGTTTGTTCGTCCCATCATTTCATAGAGCAAGTTTGAAGAAAAAAACACGCCTCCGTTGGATTGATCCAATAAATCTGAAGAGGATTTATCTATTGAAATGAAGCCAAATGATATGGAAGCAATTAGTAAGATTGCTAAGGGAAAAAACTTGAATCTCATGACAGGTTAAATTACTTGGTTAGTTTAAGGAGACAGAACTTTCATTTGAGGGAAACTCTGCCAGTCTTGACGAAAATAGGGTAAAAATCTTAATCAAGGGATATTCATAAAATTCTAAAACCATAGGTTTTCCCGGAGTTCATCGAATCAAATTATCAAGCCATCCTCTTGCTCGTGCAAGGGGAGTCAATGCTTAGAAAGAGATGAAGCGAAAATAGGGTAGAGCCATTCCTTTGAATCCTACTTGCCCTAATTTGCTTTAAGTCTTTTAACAAAAAAGCCTGCTCATCAAAGTGAGCAGGCCTGCATTGTTATAAAAATCAGCTTTAAGCCGACAGGATTAATACTTATCCTTTTTTAGTAGCCTCTTTCTTGGATTCGGCTTTCATTTTTTCAGCTTTCTTATCGCAGCAAGCTTTGCCTTCTTTCGCTTCGGCCATATTGCTGCAACATGCTTTTTCCGAACCTGCTGATGCTTTTTCGCCACCTTTCTTGCAACATCCTTTAGACATTTCCTTGCAACTCGATGCTTTGGCAACTTTAGCGGTTACTTCCTTATCAGCCGATGTGGCTTTCTGAGTAGTTTCAACTTTTTGAGTCGCTTCTACCTTGGTATCAGTTGATTTTGTTTCTGTCGTTTGCGCATTTGCAATTCCCGCCATGGCGAAAACGAGTGCGAACAATAAAATGTATTTTTTCATATTGATAGGTTATTTGAGATAAAGATAAGTACTTTTTGATCAGTGCATCAACACTGAAGGTTATTTTACCATTTATTGGTACAATACGAATGAGCGTAAAAAGTGTTCGTAAACCGAGAGAATAGTTTATTTCCAAGTAAAATTCTGAATTCCTTCCTTTTCGCCTTGTTGAAGCAGAACACCCGAGCCAAAGCTAAAAGTGTTGTAATCTGAGAATTCCGTAATTCCTGAAACCGGGTTGATCCCGGTTGCACATCGTACTTTCCACTGGAAGCTTCCTCCACCGCCAAGTTGATTGCCTGAAACGAAGTAATTATCAGGTGAGGAGTTTACCACAGTGATACTGCGCGGGTCATTCCCCCCAAGGACACCACCACGTATTTCGCAGCCAACGGCTCCATCAGGAGCAGTCCAAGTAAGTAGAACACCATTAGGGAAAACCTGTGATTCAAGAGCAAAATCGAAAGTGGTGAGTCCCCAAGTATCTTCAGCCTCGGGGCCTCCCCAAATTAAAGTGGCCAAAATGGGATTGTCTATAAACGGATTCCTATTGCCTTGTCTGATTTGAGCGATCTCATTTTTCTGAATTTCAATTTCAGAAACAGGATCTTCAGCATTCCATTCCAAAAAGATAAGAGGCACGTTGATATCACTTGCTATGGTTGGACCCAGACCCGAAGAGGATGGAAGGCAAAGGGTTTGAGATGAAGAGGTTCCATTTCCATCATATCGCAAGTACATGTAGAGGATGATACGCGCTACGTCTCCTTTCCATTCATCACCGGGATACCATCCTGATCCAACGTATCCTGCATTTCCACTTCCGTCTACGAACGGGGAATTGCTTCGATTTTGGTTTGTTTGCTCATCACATGGTCGCAAGTTGAGAATGTCGGTGCCGGGTCCCGGATTGTCAACCGTGAGATTTGGAAGTGCCAACGATCGGGCAAAAACATGTTCTCGGTTCCAGTCGCCGCCAGATCCGCCATAGTCATCTATTCCTCTTTCTCGGTCATTGATTAGCGTTCCATCTTGTCCACTTTCCCAACCATAAAGCAGAAGAACTTCATTGGTATTGTCTGGATTTTGATCGCCATCTTGAAGAGCATCCCAAGTGTCGAAGCTCGACGACGTGTAGTTGAGAAAAGAAACTCCGGAGCTTATCTTATCAGAAAGTTCATCCTGTAAAGCGGTTCCCGTTAACTCCAAATCTACATTGTTGTAATACGATGGAATCTGAGCTTGAACCGTTATTGCCAAAAGGCAAAAGGTCCATAAGGTGATGTGTGATTTCATTTCGCTAATTTAAACTGAAATTGGGTCCGACTCAATGGTCTCTGCTCAATGTGAAGCTTCGCCAAACCCTACCGATTCAATAATTAGATAAGTAGGACACTCTGAAAACTATACTTAGTAGCGGTAGCAGATGGCATTGATGTTCATACCTGCACCTACCGAAGCAAAAAGCAGAATATCACCTTTCTTCAGGCTATGTCCTTCTTTCTCGCCGCGATTCACTACATCGTAAAGGGTAGGGACAGTTGCTACAGAACTGTTTCCCCATTCATGAACGCTCATTGGAAGAACTGAATCAGAATATTCGCGCTGTCCGTATAATTTGTACAAGCGACTGATGACCGCCTCATCTAACTTTTCGTTCGCTTGATGGATGAATATTTTCTTCACTTGGCTGATGTCAACTTTGGCCTTATCGAGGCACTGCTTCATAGCTGCCGGCACTTTTCTTAAAGCAAATTCATAAACCTTTCTCCCCTTCATTTTCATATACATCACACTGTCATCAGCTTCAGGCTCGTAAGACTTATCCATGAAAAGGTAGTCAACTTCCTCTTCAGCGAAGGTAGCTGATGCAGTACTCAAAATCCCGGCATCATTGTCTGTGTCTTTGTACTCCAAAATTGTGGCGCCTGCTCCATCAGAAAAGAGCATGCTGTCGCGATCATAAGCATCAATTACTCGTGAAAGTGTTTCTGACCCAATAACCAAGACCTTTTTTGCCATACCTGCTCTGAAGTAAGCTTCTGTCTGAATAACGCCCTGCACCCAGCCGGGACAGCCAAATAAAATATCGTAGCCTATGCAGTTCGGGTTTACAATACCTAGCTTATTCTTAACCCTTGCGGCAATGGAGGGTACCGCTTCTGACTGAATGGTGCCTGCTTTGATGTCTCCAAAGTTGTGAGCGACAATAATCTGATCGAGCGTTTCAGGATCGATACCT
The DNA here is from genome assembly GCA_027214385.1 of Cryomorphaceae bacterium 1068. NCBI lineage: Bacteria > Pseudomonadati > Bacteroidota > Flavobacteriia > Flavobacteriales > Cryomorphaceae > Cryomorphaceae bacterium 1068. Next base: position 117,463 of record JAPVXR010000013.1, read on the forward strand.
GAATCTTCGATAGCGCGAACGGCAGCTTGATAGGCTAGGTCCGAAGAAGTCATTGAGTCATCCGCCCATCTTCTATTTCGAATACCGGTGATCTCTTGAAACTTCTTGGAAATGATTTCAGGTGGGTTGTCTATTTTGACAGACTCTTCCGTATAAAATGTTTGGCCGTGAAAATCTTCATTCGACAAAATTCTCTTAGGCACGAAACTTCCTGATCCTGTGATTACTGTTCTTGGCATTAGTGTTGGGTGTTATGGCGCGAATATCCGAATATATCCGACGTGACACAAGACCTGTGAGTCTAATTGTCCGAAACACACGCTTAATTGAAATTTAGTGATTCCTTGTAAAGGTGTTTGAATTGAGCGTCAGCATCATGCCTTATGTAAAAGGCATTGCCATTGTATATTTTGAGTTTTTCAGGAAAAGGAAAAGCTACTTTCATAGGGGTGCTAAGAGCCCCTGTTTTCGGGTCGAGTTCCCGAATAAAATAAACTCCTTTTTTCTGGTGTATTGCATAGAGTTTTTCATTCACTTGGTCTTGTTCTATGCGCCACAATTCTTCGCCCGGAAGTTCTATTTGAAAATAAACGGAATCCAAAGTTTCTCCCCTTTGATCATGTCGGTAAATCCATTGATTCATCGCATCTAAGATCAGTACATCACCGTCTTTTTTATACACAGGCGTATATGGGGGCCTGAGATCCCGATCTACTCCCGTGGCATAAGGTTGTTGAGAGCGAAAGTTTGGCTGCCTGTTATTGGCTCTGATATAGCTCGCGTATAGCTCTTTGTCAAAGCCCTGGGCTTCGCTCAAAGCAGCAGCCAATGCTCTTTGTTCCGGATCGAGCATGGTGTAATCCAAAAATGTTTTCGAGAAATAAGCTCTGTTTCGAGCGGTTCTGATTACTTCATGGGATTCAAGCTTAGTTTGATAGCAATAGTGTACGACTTGTGGGATTTCCCGAACGATCTGAACACTAAACGCTGAGCTCGAAAGTGCAACGGTATAAGGTACCACTTTGGTTCTGTATTCCTTTAAGTCAAACTCCTCAACGCTTAGCTTTCCTTCGTCTTCATTTACAAGAAGAGCAAAATCCAACCCTTGAACAAATAGTTCATCAAATGCACTTCTTCGCAGCCTCTGAGGATAATCAGGAATAAGAACACGGTGGCTCATTTCTCCATTATCAAACAAAGTCAAGGCGCAATTCTTCAAAGATGAGCCATTGTCAGGGTCGCTGATGTTTCTGTTGAGGTATGAGCCTACAACTAATAGATTATCAATGAATTCAAAATCAAATAAGTATTCAAATTCGGGCTCGTAAACTCCCATTGCTTTTTCTGATATTTCTAACCCCTTAGCCTTAGGTTTGGGAACCAGGTAGACTGCCACATCAGTGCTCTTCACCATATCGTATGGATTGCGATCATGGTCGTGGTATCCTGATGCCGAGACCTCCAGGCTTTTTCCTTCTTTGAAAGGAACTGCGAACCCACCTCGTGCATCTGTCCGAACGTTTCGGTTACCCATTCTTACAGTAGCATTTGACAGTGGTTTTTTAGTATCTCCGTCGTATACCACACCGCTGATCGCCTCTTGGCTAAAAAGTGAGGTAGAAATGGCTATCCACAAAAAGAAGATGAAAAAGGATTTTGACATGGTCTCATTACTAAACGAGATGAAATTAGTAATTCTTTCTAGTTTTGAGGAATGAGTCCAAGAAGAGTGAATAAGCATGTGTGGTTATTTCTGATTCTTTTGTCGAGCATCAAAGTTTATGCCCAAGAAGTAGAATCTCTAAAGCCACTGTATACAGATAGGCCCGGACAGAGTATCAACCCATATACAGTAGGTGATAAAGCGCTGCAAATTCAAGGCGGATATGGTTTTTTTCGGGAGAAATCGTCTTTAGCAGACATAGACCTTCACAACGTTGATGTGAATACCAAATTTGGAATTACTGACCGGTTCGAATTTTCGGTTTTGTTTCAAGCTTCCTCACTACTGGTAGATCGGAAGAGCTTCCTGTTTCCGTCCGATGTCGAAGAAGATCCTGAAAATGGGCTATCCACCTTCTCTTTTGCCGTGCGCGGAACGATAATGAAAGGTGAAGGGTTGAAGCCCGCCATTGGCTTGGAAGCAACTTACTTAGCCACCGGAACGCCGGGCGAGGAATTAGATAATTCCAACGGACGCTTCATTCTTACCCTTCAAAACCAACTTTTGGAAAGACTCTCTTTTACGGGAAATGTAGTCTACTATACCAATGATCGAACGGAGTTCACGGCAAATCTAGGTTTTGCCCTTACCGAGGAACTCGGTGTGTTTGCCGAGTATTGGCCTATTTTTGAAGCTCGCTTCGACGGTGAATCAGGTTTAAGGTTTCTCGATGCGTACATGAATACAGGTGTATTTTGGCAATTGGGAGATAACTTTATGGTAGATATGGCAGGTGGTTTTCGTGCATTTGCCCCTGAATATATTGATGACAGCGCAGAGTCTTTTTACTTTCAAGTAGGACTTACGAAGCGCTTTTGGCTTTAAGCCTTGAAATCTGAAGGTTCTAAGTTTTCGGCTGAAGCCGCTTTTCAACGATACCCATTCCCCAATCGGCTATCAATGCCAGTAGAGCTGCCGGTATAGCTCCTTGAAGGATAATTGAATTGTCGTTCAGATTGATTCCCGTTATAATCGATTCGCCCAATCCACCGGCACCAATAAAGGCGGCCAGCGTTGCTGTTCCGATATTGATGGTAAGTGCTGTTCTGATTCCCGCCATGATGAAAGAAGCCGCGAGAGGCAACCGGACCATTTTCAAAATTTGCCACCTGGTCATTCCCAATGCTTTTCCCGCTTCGATGAGAATCGGGTCGGTGTTTTGAAGCCCCGCATACGTATTTCGAACAATCGGTAGCAAAGCGTACAGAAACAATGCGATAATGGCAGGTGTAAATCCGATACCGAAAAGCGGAATCATAAAGCCCAATAAGGCAAGGCTTGGTATCGTTTGTATAATTCCCGTACCGGCCAGTATGGTATTGGCCATTTTTGGTTTGTACGAAATGGTTATACCCAGTGGCACGGCAATGAGGATGGCAATGAGTGTGGCCAAAAGTGTGAGCTGCAAATGCTCAATAGTCTGAGAGATGACGGGGTGGCGAGGGGATGGACGAGAGCCTTCAGACACCAGCTTCATCTCCCATAGGAAGTCATAAGCTACTTCTTCAAGCGGCTTTTTTTCGACATCTACGAGGTAGTTCAGTTCCCGCATTTTTTTCTCGCTGATAGTAATTCGATTCAGCACATCCATCATTTCGGGATGGCTTTCAACCGCAGCAGTCCTCATCAAGGGTAAGGCCAAGTATTCGGGAAAGAAATGACCGTCATCTTCCAAGTATTTAAACCCAAACTCTTGCAGTTTCCCATCGGTACTGTAAGCGTCCGTGATGTCGATCTGCCCTTCGGCCAAAGCCCGATAGGCCAAGCCGTGGTCCATCCCTTTTGGCTCAGGTAGGTTCAGTTGGTAATACTCATTCAATGCAGGAAATCCGTCGCCTCGTTTGACGAATTCGTTTGAGAAGCCCAAGCACAAATCGGTTTGACTTTTGAGATCCGAGATCTTTGTGAGTTCCGTATTCTCTCGGGCGACTATAATGTAGGAGTTGCTGAAGCCAAAAGACTTGCCTGACGTGATGCCCAGAGCATTCAGATCATCTTCGAAATCATCTCCGGAATCTTTTAGAATAGCCTCAGTTATCGTACCCGTATATTCCGGGTAAAGATCTATTTCGCCTGTTTTTAATGCTTCGAATGCGATAAGAGAACCGCCAAGGCCGAATTTTCGCTCAACGGTTAGGTCGGTCTGACTCTCGATGGCTTGGGCCATGATCTCACCCAGCAATCGAGATTCCGAGAAGTTTTTAGATCCGATACCTACTTCTTGAGCTCCAATGGATCCATAGATGAAGAAGAGCAGAAAGAATAGGCCTCTATGCATTGGTGCGGTCGATAAAGCGTTCTACAAAAGCATCAGCAGGGCGGGCTTGGATTTCTTGGGGAGTGCCCTTTTGAACCACTCTTCCTTCATTTAGAATGACGATGGTATCTCCTAATTTAAACGCCTCCTGAATATCGTGCGTGACGAAAACCGCTGTCTTGTGAAGCGTTTGCTTCAATCTCAACACTTCATCCTGCAAGTCTGAACGTGTAATGGGGTCGAGCGCACTGAATGGTTCGTCAAACAAGATCAAGTCAGGATCTGCCGCCAGGGCGCGGGCTATGGCCACCCGCTGTTGTTGACCTCCGCTGAGTTGAGAGGGGTAGCGGTCCATCAAATCGTTTGAATTCAACGCCATTAACTGCAATAGTTCCGCGGTTCTGGCAGCGCATTTGTCTTCTTTCCAGCCGAGTAGCTTTGGCACTACCTCCATATTCTGCTTTACGGTGTAATGTGGGAAGAGTGCGGCTTGTTGAAGCACAAATCCTATGTGCCTTCTTAATTGCACACCATCTGCAGAGGCTACATCACTGCCTAGCACCTCTATTTTTCCTGAGTCAGGTTTTAGGAGCCCATTGATTAATTTCAGTATAGTTGATTTCCCGCTGCCCGATGGGCCGATTAAGCATAGGGTTTCCCCTTCTTTTGCCTCGAAGGTAATATCGGTAAGAACTTCATTGCCCGAAAAGGACTTGGATATGTGGCGGAGGGAGATGATGTGGTAAAGATAAAAGGAGGGGGGAGAAGTTTGGATGAATTGAGAGGATTTAGAAGGATTGCAAATTCAATAGGGCTGCCCGATCGAAGGAACGAGCTTTAAGGTGGATGAATTTTTGGAGGTGTGTTGGGAGCTGCGGGTAAGGGAAGCCTTTCGTCCAAGTATGTTCAGTGAAGTGTGTTTGATCTATTAACCTCACAATTATCTGTGTGACTTCTTTAATTGAGTCATATCTATTAATTTGCTCACTTTAACGAGACCGCAGGATTGTAAAAACAATAGAGTAGATGACTGACTTAGAATTAATTCAAGAAATAGAAAGAAAGTACAATCTATCATTTTATTATGAAGATTATCAGGAATTTGACTTTAAAACGGTTTATCATGGATCCAGTTATAGTAAGATTTATGATAGCACCTTATCATTAGCCAGATACCGGAAATATACAGATCACTTCCAGAATAAGATTGGCGATGGCACAATCAACAAATTAGGTTGGGAGAACATCAACAACATGAAATTTAGTCAACTTTATGACTTCTCTGAGTTGGAATCTGGACTCAAGAAATTTAAAATTAGTTCCTTTTTAGGGCAAATACCTTTTTATTCAAAGAATGATTCTGGTGAGGTGCTAGAACTGGTAATAAGGTTCCAAAAATTTGACCAAATCCCATCTGAGATTTTCAGACTTAAAAAACTCAAATATTTATGTCTAAGAGAATGTTGCCTAACATCTGTAAGTGAAGAAATTTGCAACCTTACAAATATTAGAAATTTAGACATTAGTAATAACCCACTTGCTAGTCTAAGTTATTTAAGAAAAGGGCTGCCCAATCTAGAAATTTTTTGCGCTGAATCTATTGATTTGAATGAACTTAACGTAGATGATATAAATCTGTGTTCCCAGTTAAACTCTCTCTTTCTGCAGGATAATCCTATTGAAATAATTCCTTCCAGAGTTTTTGATCACAAAAGTTTGTGGAAGGGCTGGGACAAAATGAACGAAATTATTCTTGAAAAGAATAAAGTTGTGAAATCTCAGAAATATGAAGAGGCAGCGCGCTTGAGAGATAAAGAACGTGAGCTCCAATCAAAGCATGGATTCGGCCTGGTAATAGATAAGGACAATCTAATAATGCCTCCAGAAATTCAATGGAATAAGAAATTAAAGGATTTAAAGCTCTTTATTCGAAAATTTGAGGGCGATAGTGTACCAATAAACGAAGTCAAACTAAATGTGATAGGTGAGGGCGCTTCTGGAAAGACATCGCTAGTAAAAAGATTATTTGAGGAAGATTTTGATGCCAATGAACCACAGACTCACGGAATTCGAATCAGTAAACTGAATATTGTGCAAGCTAAGGATGAGGTTAGTGTAAATATTTGGGACTTTGGAGGCCAAGACATTATGCACGCAACTCACCAATTTTTTCTTTCAAAAAGAAGTTTGTACATAATTGTTTTGGACTCAAGAAAAGACGAAAGTGTCGAATACTGGCTTAATCATATATTGAGTTTCGGTGGAGATAGTCCAGTTCTCGTAGTAATAAATAAAATTGACGAAAATCCTGGATATGATTTGAATCGTAAGTTTTTAAAAGAAAAGTATCCGAACATTCTCGATTTTTTTCGAGTTAGTTGCTCGGATGGAGAAGGCATTAGTGAGTTAAAGAATGGAATTATAAGGGGCCTAGAAAATGTAGAACATTTAAAAATGCCTTGGACCAAGAAATGGCTTGAGACCAAATCTCACTTAGAGCTAAAAGATGGAAATTACTTAGAATTCACGGAATATATCGATTTATGTAAGCAAAATGGGATTCGCCAAAATGAGGCTCGTGTTTTATTGGAGTATTTACATGATCTTGGTTCGGTTGTGTTTTTTACCGATATAGGACTAAAAACTACAAGTGTTATCAATCCAGAATGGATAACTAATGGCGTATACGCCATTATCAATCATCCATTGTTAGCTGAGAATAATGGTGAACTCGAGCTTTCATTATTAGATAATATCTTGGACAAAGAAGTTTACCCCTCTGAAAAGCATAACTATATTATTGCTTTGATGGTGAAGTTTGAATTATGTTACAAAGTATCTGAGAGAAAAATATTGATCCCCGACTTGTTACCCGTCGAGCAACCAGATGATCTGCCAGAGGAGGAATTAGTAATCGAATTAACTTACAGGTTTATTCCAAAATCAATAATTGCGAATATTATCGTTAGATTTAAGAACGATATCTACGAGAATCAGGCATGGCGAACAGGTGTTGTTTTATTTAGTGAACGCCTGAATACGCGCATTTCCGTAATATTAGATTATCGAGAAAGACTTATTCGAGTGACCGCCGAGGGGACAAATAAACGTGATTATCTTTCAATTGTGCGTTATCAATTGCATGAAATAAATGGTTCATTTTTAAACTTAGGCTGGAAAGAAAAGTTGGTTTTACCAGATAATAATGAAGTATCTATAAGTCTTGCTCATTTACATACTCTAGAAAGTGCTGGTGAAAAATGGGTTTTTCCTGAAAACGCTCAAAAGCGCTACGATATTCGCACACTTCTAGGATCAGTGGGACAACCAAAAGAAGAGGTTTTAGAAGAGATAGTTCAAATGTTGTCAGAACTTAAAGTTGAAATACGGAATATAAAGGATCTTGAAAAGCAAATGCATCATGTATTAGAACTAAAACCAAATTTTTTTGGAATCGGAGTTAATTTAAATGAAATTTTGGATAGGTTTAATTCTGCGTTTGACAAAAAGTGATAAGACTAAACAATTCTCTTCGCTACTGAATATCTTAAGCCCTCTGTTTCTTATATTAGTATTACGGGATGGCAAATTATGCTGGGCACATGATTAAAATTCGCCTATTTCTTCAATTGTGGTTTGAGCAAAAGGTCTTTTGTCAATTTGCATTTCCGCTGGGTTGTGAACCCAGCGGAACGAGTATTCAATTACTACCGATCAACAGAAATTAATCTCATGGTATTAAGGTAATTTTCAATCTCACTATCATATTTATTTACGCGTTTCCACTGCACCATTCCACCTTTAGGTTTACCAAGATGAGAAAAACCGAATGTCCCTCCCATTTTAGGTGCTTTACGGAAATCTTTAGTTTTTACACGTGCTACTGTTTTTAGATTTAAAAACCTATTAACAAAATAAGCGGGAAACGCATAGTTTATTCCACCAGGGCCTTCTACACTCTCGTACGAAATAAAGGCCTTTAACTGTGAAATGTCGTAGAGAAGATCATGAGAAAGAACAGAGGAGAAAATATGTTTTTTCGGAGAAGCAAAAATTGAAATTAATTTTCTCCAAACTTTTCTAAAGACCTCATAATCTTTCTCTGTATGCAATTCGAACATTTTTCTCATATTCTTCTGGATTAGATCCCAGTATGGCTGCGTCGTTAGAAAAGGTATCATAAAATACTCAACATTGTTCTCCATTTTCCATTCGGAAAGAAATACATATTCGGAGCACATGTGCTTATTCCAAGTGAAATATTCGTTGAAGGCAGTTGTGAAATGTGCAGAAGTGTATAATACAGGATGTTGTGGAATGTTACATCGGTTTGTCTGGACCAAGTATTTAGGAGGATGAGAAAAACTTTGGACTAAAGAAGGGTTCAAATTAGGATATTGACTAACTCTCCAAAAAGATTGTTTTTGAAATTTGGAGCCACCACTTATGGGAATATATAATCTTGGGTTTGGAATATCTTGAAATAGCTTCTTACGCAATTCGTACGAATATCTAATTGGGTCGAGCTGCAATCGAACTTGATGTAGTGTGATATTGAAATCTACATCACCGACAATGGAATTGATAGAATCAACTTGATTAATGTCGAAGGATGACAGAAATGTGGGCCCAGATGGAGCTTGTTCAATTATCATTTTCTTTTCTCTGATAAGTTAACTATTGTCGGTCCAACAGAACGTCCATGTCTTTTAAGTATATTGGAAATCGAAGGAACAAGTTCTCTTCTGTAATCTTCAAACTCTTGTCTTGACTTCCATGGTTGGTATGCAGGTTTTCGAAAAAGTCTGAACTTCCTGGTAGAAGAAGACCTCCAGTCTAGTCCTGTCGGCTGCGCAATAGCGCAAACGCACATCCCGAACAGAGAATCGTTAGAAGAGGAGACCAAAGAGCCACCAATCCTAGCAACTGTTGAATCTTTAACACTATTGCTCAGCATTCTCCAGAATTCGCTTCCGAAATAATCCTTGTTTTGCTCTCTTACAAGCAAGTGAAGTAAATAGGTTTCGTCAAAACCAAGATTGACTGTATTAAATGCTTGCTGCGTTCCTGAATGACCGCTTTTTCTAATTTCTTCTTTATTAGATATACGAACCCTCTTTGCCTGAAATGCGATTATTCTACTCAAATTTGGAATAGAACAGTTCGGCAGATATTCGCCAACTATAACATCAATATCTCCTCCTTTTTTATTTACATGGTTCCACTCCTTAACAAGCATCTCTCTTGGTACTTCCAGCAATATGAAGCAATTGTAATAATTCAACTTTAACATTTCGAAAATCTGTAGTGCCATATCTGGCTTACTAAATAGATTTTTCACAATCTCAGCTTCGTTAATTTCAATAATTGAATCCTTTGTTTCATTTCCAAAGGCAGGGCTTCCAACTTGTATTTTTAATGGTTTGTTTGTAGGATTAGTGATAGTATAGGAGGCCTCCAACTCATTGAAAATAAATGGTTCTTTTTCTATCATTAACTCCTACGCTTAGAATTTATATTAGAAGGTAATAAAACTTCAATCCGTTAAGCTGGTTACCTTAGAATTTAATTAACAAAAGAACTCGCACCCCAGAATTTGCCTTTGGAGTTTCTGCTCCTTCGGCACCTGCTAAGAGACTTGAGCAACATATTTTTTCCTATTTCAATATATGTAAACATCGTTTTAACAACTCCGGATTGTCGATTACAATGAAATTTAATTTCCTTCTAGTTCTAGTCATGATTTGAAAAAGCATTTTTGTTGGATGATAATAAGGTCGAGATTCGTATTTCTTGGTGGATAATTTACCATCAGAATCATAACAGAAATAGGAATCCACTACAGCTATTACTTTATCAAATTCTTGCCCTATGACATTGTGGGCATTAATTTCGTTCGCTATACTGAACTGCATGTATGGATGATCGTGTTTATTTGATGGTGTGAAATTAATGACTTTCCAATCATCGCGTTGAAGCGAAATGATGTGATTTTTAGCACTTTTATAATTCTTGAAATAATTAAGTTTTACATTGGGTTTTTGGACCGAATCAATCTGTCTTGTTCTATCAAGAATGCACTTAATGAATGAAGCGATCTCCTTATTCGTTCGTATTTTTTCGGTTAAGTGAAAATATAATGGCTCCGCTCTTAATTTTATGTGCTCTTCAATATTATTATTTATCTCTCCTCGTTGGAGAGTTTGTTGTTTATCATAGGAAAAAATACAATTCAATTTGTGGTCTTTTACCTGTCGTATTATGCTAAACAGTTGGTTAGGGTAAATTCGTTGCACCTCATCAATAACGATTAAGGAATATTGAGATAGTTCTTTGTCATTAATGTTTTTGGCTGGGATTAATTCCCAGTCATATTCATCTCTTAATTTAAATTGACCATTATTTAGTAACCCACAATGCACCACTAGAGTTCTCTTGTCTGATGACATGTGTTCTTTTGCAATATCATAAGTTAGAAGTGTTTTACCAGTTCCAGCATTTCCTGAAATGGAAATAAAGGAAAAATTTGGATTGTTAATAACCTCTAAGCACTCGGCTTTAATTTCTTCTTGATGGTTAGTTAAGAAGTAATTTCCAGCAACAAATTCGTTGGTTGAATTAAATGGCGATACAAGATAGTTAGAGGGGTTAAAGACTGAGTCAATATTTTCAATTGATTTGAATGATTGATTGATCAAAACATTTCTCAAATCCTGACTTGACTCGTTTAAAAGATCATTGTTATTATCTAATCTGAATAGAGTATTTGTATCTGACAAGAATGTAAAGCAAATAATTTTGGTACCTAAAAAACTCAAATAGTACTTGTTTTGAATTAGCTGTTTTTTAATTTTTTCCGTTGAACTATTTCGTTTGATTTCTACATTGATTATGTAGTTTTCACCAAATCTTAAGAGATCAAATTCTTTACTGATTTGGGGTATTTTATAGCCAAGGAAAAAGTTGTTGTATTCGTAAAAGAACTTTGCATTCTCGTTGAGGAAAGCAGAAAATTTGTAGAAATCTTGCAATTCATCAGTTTTTATCGTTACATCAAAAAAATCCAAATATTCCTTTAAGAGATTAAGTTCGATATGTCTATATGCATGAGATATTGATATGATATTTACTTCTTTCACTAGTTTCTAATTAATTTACCTGCTCCTCAAGGTTTACCTTCAGTGAGATCGTTCCTTCGTCGCTAAGTTGCAACCCTGCGGTATTCCACTTCCAAAACATCCCAACTAATATCCCACTCTCTCCAATCAGCTTTGGGCATTTTCAAAAATAAGAAAAACCGCTTTGGATGGAAGCTGGTATAGATAAGAGTTGAAAAGTGGTGGAGGGATGTTGGTGCTTTAATTCACCTAACCATTTTTCACATTCTCCTCACCAACCCTCTCCGCTCTTTCCAAGCAGCCAAGGCCGTTTCGTCGCCCGATCAAATAGAGCGTACCGAAGAGCTTTAAACTCAATCGAACTTTTTCGCATCAAACAACCCAAACCTCCATTCAAAATCCCAAAAAGTGAATGCGGAAAAGTAATTCTTGTATGGAAAAACCTAATTCTTGGTTAGAAGCATTCAAATCTTGAATTCAAAAAAGGGATTCTTGAATTCAAGAAAGCAACGATTGAATTGAAGAAAGTGAAAACTGAATTGAGGAAAGTGAATCTCTACCTAAGTCAAGCAAAACTTAAGCTAGGAAAAGCAAATTTTAAGCTAAGAAAAGTAAATCTCAAGCTAGGAAAAGCAAATCTCAAGCTAAGAAAAGCAAATTTCAAGCTAAGGAAAGCAAAACTCAAGCTAAGAAAAGTAAATCCCTACATAAGGAAAGCAAATCCCAACATAAGTCAAGAGGATCCTTACCTAAGGAAAGTAAATCCTTAGCTAGGAAAAGCAAATCCTTAGCCAAGGAAAGTAGATTTCTACACGAAGAAAGTGAATTCTTGGTTCAAGTACTCATACTGTCACTAGCGTTTCAGATTACAAATCGGGGTGAATCAATGATGCATATTGTTGATGCCCACACACGGTTCGCAACGGGGAAACAGAAAAGTAAAATAGATGATGAAGCGGTGCCTCTGAATATCCTCTCCGTATTCTAAGGTAAAACCAAATCAAAACTTCTAATTTAAGATTTAATGTCAGAATGTTGAGTGATATAAGTCGCATTAGATTTGATTTCAGTGGTTTACCTTCGATAGACAACTATCAACTAATCTACCTAATTACATGTTCTACACAAAAAACCTTTTTTTAATTCTAAGCCTGTTATTCTCAACCATGCTTTTGAATGGACAGAATGTTATCTATGTTTCTCAAACCGCGGCAGGAACGAATACCGGGGATAGCTGGACCAATGCCTATACCGATCTCCAAAGTGCTCTTGGCGTAGCCGCGAATGGCGATCAAATTTGGGTGGCTCAGGGAATCTACGTACCGGGAACTCTACCCGAAGAAACATTTACCCTTACCGATGGGGTAGAATTATACGGGGGATTTCTGGGAACGGAAAGCCTATTGGATCAGCGAAATCCGGAAGAAAACCCAACGATCCTTTCGGGAGATGTAAATCAAGACGACGTATACGGCGCAGTGGTCTGGTATTCCGGGTGGAACGTGACTACTCCAAACAGTCATCACATTATGAGTGGCGTAGGTCTCAGCCGGTCCACGGTAATTGATGGATTCACGTTTGAAGCAGGCTATGTAGCTATAGGCGGTGGCTCAAGTTACCTCTCCAATTCAGGTGGTGGCTTGTTCCTTCAAAATTCAAGTCCAACCGTTCGGAACTGTGTCTTCAGAAGAAACCTTGCTTCGAGTGGTCGGGGTGGGGCCATTTATACCAGTGGGGGGCATCCCTTAATATCTGACTGTACTTTTGATGAGAACTATGCTTACTTAGGCAGAGGGGCAGGTATTGCAATCCATGACGCAGGGAACCTGACGGTTATTTCCAGCTCTTTTACCGATAACTTTATGAAGGGTGCAGATATCGGACAAGCTTTGGGTGGAGCCATCTACAGCGATATTCAAGCCGGCACTGTTCGAGTTATGGATTGTTCGTTTACCAACAATACCGCTACCACCGTTTACGTAACCGGGCAAAATCCGAATTATGGTGGAGCCATTTATTCTGCGGGTGATAGCTTGCAAGTGTACAACTCTATTTTTACAGGAAATGAATCGCATATCGGTGGCGCCATAGCGGTATTTTCAAATTTACTCTTGGTCAACACGGTTATGAATGACAATGTCGCCTTTGCATTGGATGGTACCTTTTTCAGCTTTGGTGACAGAGGCGGCGCCATCTACTTCGGAGGATCTGCGGCCGATGGATCCATAATTGCCAATAGTACCATCATCAATAACAGTGCAGGAGAGGGAGCAGGAATCAATAATGCCATCGATATTCCATTCTTACTTCACAATTCAATCGTTTATGGCAATGTGGCCACAGGTGAGGATGTTTGGATTTTGAAAGCTCAAATCGGAGGTGACTTCGACTCTTTTTACAGCTGTGTGGAAGGGGTGCTTCAGACAGAGCCCGGAGAGGATCCACCCAATCCCGCAAACTTTCCGGGGTGTATTGATACCGACCCCATGATTGACATGGCAAGTTCTCAGTTAGTACTGATGGACAATTCACCCTGTATAGATGCGGGTAAAAACTCATTTTACAGTTCGCTTTGGCCCGATGAGGGATTTGATCGCACGAACCGTTTTATCGACAATCCTGATGTGGTTGATACCGGCGATGGGCTAGCTCCAATCATTGATATGGGAGCTTCTGAAAATGCAGCCTCAGGTGCTTGCGACCCGAATAATATTGCTCCGGCCACGGGTTTGAATGTGAGTTTTTCGGGCAATCAGTTTACCCTTTCGTGGACAGCCCTTCCGGGGACAGGCCCATGCCAAATCCAAGCGGGAACGTCAGCGGCAAATGCGCAATCAATTGTCGTGCAAGGTGATTCCCCATCGTCCAAAACGTTCCCTTCGAGCTTTCTCACTGCGGGGCAAACCTATGGCTGGCGGGTGAGATGCGCCTGCTCTTCGTCTCCGACCACGGCAGGACCATGGTCAGCCATCAATAACTTTTCATTGCCGGCAGGAATCGCATCACCCGAATCCTCTGATCCGTTTGGTGCTGAACAATTCCGCGTTTTCCCAAATCCAGGTCATGAATTGTACACGGTTCAGGTGGAAAATCATCGAGCCTCTCAAATCGTCGTGAGAAATGTCTTGGGACAAGTCGTGTGGCAAACCAAACTATCATTAGAAAGCGCTACCTACAATCTACAACTGGACGGCCCAAGCGGACTCTATTTCTTTCAACTCATCGGTAACGATGGTCAGCCGATAGCAACCACGAAAGTGATGAAGCGCTAAAAGCAATTCTAAAATATCGTCCAATTCAAATGCAAATAGCCATTCAGCCTTGAGTGGCTATTTGCTTACCCGCTACGCAGGGTATGCAACCCTGCGTCACTGAATCAGTACCTAAAGCAAATACGGCTCAAACCTTTCATCATTCTCCTCACTATACTTCTCCGCTCTTTCCAAACAGTGGATCGGGTTAAAGGTGTTCGCTTCAGCTCGAAAAATCATAGCTTTGGAAGAGTAAATGAAAACGGAGTGATATCAACTGATAGAAAAGTCGACCAGGGCTATGAAGGGTAGGCCGAAGAGTTGTAACTTAGCGACGAAGGAGCGATCTCACGCAGCGAAGCAAATAAACCCTGTGGAGCAGATACCCTGTAGTGCTTGATCTTGTTGTTTTGAAAGCCCGTCACACTCTCCGAAAATTGCGGTATTTCTGTTGGTCGCACTTCCCACCTGGCTGAAGAGTCCAACCGCAAAAGGATCAGGATTAATCGGATCAAAAAAACCGACACTTGCAGTTACAGCAATTGAGCTAGGTACATTTTGCAGTACGGTAAATCGATTTCCACCCAAGCTAGAAGTGGTATTTATGGATATTCTGGCATCGGGTTTTATCCGCATCCGCTCCAAGTTACTCGTGCCGAAAATGATATTCTCTCCGGGGGTGTCGTGCCTTATTTCCAAGGTGGAATTTACGGTGTTGTCCCAGCCGAGGAAATCGAAACCTGGAGTTATTGGAATATTGCCAGATCCTGCACTAGACACTTGACATAAACCATTTTGAGAATGAGTGAGAAGCGTTATTATAAATATCGCAAGAATATACTTACGATATTTCGCATTAAATTTTAATGAACTTTGCATTGTATATAGATTTAGGGGTTACGTAATGGATATAATAAATGCCATAGGGTAAGGTTGAAATATCAATAATTATTCGAGGAGAATCTATACTATTTTCAATTGTCCTCATTAACTGTCCGTCACTAGTATAGATATAAATCTTGGAGTCTTTTTTATAGCTAGGATTTGTGATAATTATTTGGTCGGAAGTGGGGTTAGGATAAACATTTATGTTGTAGTATTTTTCAGTAGAAAATCCATTAACGGAATTGTGAATGACCGAAATATTATCTACCACATAATATCCTGCACTATTACCAGATTCCAGCGTATCTATGTTTTCATCTGCATAAAAATTTCCAAGATGAAAATAAGAGTACGTTGAATCTGCAGTAAATTCAGATACGACATGTGTCCAAGTATTTGAAGAAGTAATGACAGTATCGATAAAAAAATGACTGAAATTTGTGGGAAACTCAGAGGTGTAGTAGAAAGGATGTGTAGAAAAAGTGTATCCAAAATGACTGGTGAATATTGAATTAACTTCGTTAAAAACATCAGAAATATAAAACTCAATAGTATAAGTTTCTCCGAGTATTAAAGGTTCTATTAGTTCAACACCTATTATTTCTCTGTATTCAGGAATGTTTGATAAGAATGTTGCGACTCCGGTATAGGCTTCTCCTTCGAGCAGAGTTTGGTTCCCAAAACCAATATTCGGTGGTGTGAGAGTCTCAAATTCTGAGCATGTATGAAACCAATCCGGTGTAGGATCTTCTTCGTCACCATCACTAATAAGACTGCCATACCAATTCGCACATTCTTCCGTAACATTCCCGACAAAACTAGGACATGTGATACCCTCCTCAAACCCACCATTGGGAATCAGGTTTTGAGCAGATGTAATGGCTATTACCATGACCATACTAAAAACCAAAATCCACTGTTTAAACCTTAACGAATCTTTCATTATAGC